>DASTNL010000129.1:0-2715 GCA_035720905.1 Microbacteriaceae bacterium | reverse complement strand
GCGCTGGCGGGCGCCCGTAGGGGTCGCTTCGCACAGATGAGTGCCCGGCCGTCGCCGAAGACCGGCTCGCGGGCGCAAGATTCTGCGTCGGCCGAATGTCTTCCGCCCGGGGCCGGACGCCCTCTGCCGACGCTGCGGACGGGTGGGCGTCGCCCGTCACGACGAGTTCGTCGTCCGAAGGCGTGCCGTGCGGCGGTGGAGTGTGCGTGGTGGTCAGACCGGTCACGACCTTTGCTCGCGCGGCCAGGTTCGCCGCGATCGGGTGCCGCCTTGGCCGACCCGGTGTGGCCGGGTACCAGGTAGATACACAGGGCTGGCGTCACAGACGCCGCTCTAATTTTAAGGGGTCTCGGTGAGCCTCGCCAGGCGCATCCGAGCGCACGGGGCCCAGGTCTCCGGCCATGATGGTGCTATGACCACACCGGCATCCGGCGAGCGGCCACCGGCCACGCGCGAGACTCGGCTCGTCTTGTGGATCGCGATCCTCGCCTCGTTCGTCTCCTTCCTCGACGGCACGGTCGTGACGGTCGCACTGCCCGCCATCCAGCGCAGCCTCGGAGGTGGGCTCACCACGCAACAGTGGGTGGTCGACGCCTATCTCATCACCCTCGGCGCGCTCATCCTCGTCGCCGGCTCGCTGAGCGACGTCTTCGGCCGTGTCGCGGTGCTGCGCGCCGGCCTGATCGGCTTCGGCGTCACCTCCCTCGCCGTCGCGGCGGCATCCGGCCCCGTCTTCATCATCGTGGCCCGCTGCCTGCAGGGCGTGGCCGGGGCGCTCCTCGTGCCAAGCTCCCTCGCGCTCATCATGTCGACGTTCCATGGCCGTGACGAGGCTCGCGCGATCGGCACGTGGACGGGGGCGACGACCGTCGCGATGCTCATCGGCCCCGTCTTGGGCGGCGTCTTCGTCGACCTTGTCTCGTGGCGGCTGGTCTTCCTCATCAACGTGTTGCCCATCGGTGCGGCACTCGTGCTTCTCGCCGCCCTGCGTAGCCGCGATCGCCGGGTGCCGGGCAGCACCGTCGACTGGGCGGGTGCGGCGCTGTGCACAGCGGGTCTCGGCGGCACGGTCTTCGCCCTCATCGAGCAGGATGCCCGGGGCTGGGCCGACCCGGCGATCTGGCTTCCCCTCGCGGTCGGCATCCTCTGCCTTGCCGCGTTCCTCCTGAGACAAGCACGCATCCGGCAGCCGATGATGCCGCTCGTGCTCTTTCGCATCCGTAATTTTTCGGCCGGCAACCTCGCGACCCTTTTCATATACGGTGCGCTCTCGCTGAACGGCCTGGTGCTGGGCGTCTATCTGCAGCAAGGCGCCGGCCTCGCCGCCACACTCGCCGGGCTCGCCAGCCTGCCCTCCACGGTGATCATGATCGTCTTCAGCTCACGTTCCGGCGCCCTCGCCGGCCGCTTCGGCGCGCGGATCTTCATGACTCTCGGCCCGGCGTTGATGGCGGTCGGCGCGCTCCTGCTACTCACGGTGGGGCGGGACTTCAATTATTGGTGGCAGGTTCTGCCCTCCGTCGTCGTCTCCGGCGTCGGCCTCACCCTCACGGTCGCACCGTTGACCGCCGCCGTGCTCAGTTCGATCGACACGGCACGCTCCGGCATCGCCTCGGCGGTCAACAACGCGGTCGCCCGCGTCGCAGGCCTCGTCACGGTGGCCCTGCTCGGCCTCATCGCGGGCGGCAGCCTCGACCTCGTAGGGTTCCGTCGTGCCGCGCTCGTCACCGCAGCCCTCATGGTGGCCGGTGCGATCGCCTCGTTCCTCGGCATCCGCGACGCCCGAACTCGCACCTCGGTCGCCGTCTGAGCCTCGGGCCAGCCGATCTTCGCCCGACTCAGTGCGTGGGTGTCTCGGGGGCCGGCGCCGACTCCCCGGCGGGCCCGGCGGGGGCCAGGATGATGGCGTCGGTCGCCTCGCCGGCCAACGCCAGCTCTGCGCTCGCGGCCTTCCCGGCGCCTGTGCTCCCCCCGACCCGGAGGCGCACGGTGCTCGCGTGCAGGTCGTGCCCCACGACCCGGGCTGCTGCGCCCGGCACCAGGCCGTGTTCGTGAAAGTAGACGAGCCGCTCGGCGTCCGCATCCGAGATGCGCACGATGACGTAGTCGCCCGGCTCGGCCCGACGCACGCTCACCGCCCCCTGCGGGTAGCTCACCCGACCGTCGGCCGCGGGTATCGGGTCGCCGTGCGGGTCGTGTGCCGGGTGGTCGAGGAGTGCGTCGACGCGGTCGATGAGCAGGTCGCTGGCCGCATGCTCGAGCCGTTCCGCCTCGTCGTGGATCTCCGCCCAGCTGTAGCCCAAGGTCGAGGCGAGAAACGTCTCGATCAGACGGTGCCGGCGCACCATCGCCAGGGCGTGCCGCACGCCCGTCGGCGTCAACCCGATCTGCCCGTACGGCTCGTGCTCGACGAGCCCCTGCAAGACGAGTCGGCGAATCGTGTCGGAGGCGGTCGCCGACGTCGTGCCGAACCGCGCGGCCAGCCCCTTCGTGGTGATCGCCGGCTCGCCCCACTCCGTGGCCGACCAGATCGCCTTGACGTAGTCTTCGGCCGTCGGTGTGATCTCGCTCATCGTCGGCCTCCTGACCGTGCTTTCCGTCTGGCTTTTTCACCGCACGATGTGAGTTCTCTCGTCGCCCGGGATCCGCCGCCCGCGCCTCGGACGGAGGGGCTTGGCCGCCGAGAGGATGTTCACAACGACGATAGCCGCCGAC
>DASTNL010000128.1:0-3430 GCA_035720905.1 Microbacteriaceae bacterium | reverse complement strand
TGACACGGTCGATGGCCTGCTGGAAGACGCCGCTCAGCGCGGGGCCTGCGAGCGCCCAGATGACGAGTACCAGGCCGGCCGTCATCAACGTGACGAGGACCCAGCCTGGAACGTCGCCACGGTCGCCCCGGAGCATGCCATGGGTGGTCACGTCGACGCGAGGAGACGCACGCCGCCGCGCAGAGAAGGCCTCCCCAAGGTCTCGTCGGCGAGGCGCCAGGCGCCCCCACCCTGTCTGCAGCCCCCTTCTCAGGCCCCGACGGACGTCTCCGGGCAGGCCGGCATCTGCGTGCGCAGTCGCGACGCCGACCGAGCGGGGACTTCGGGAGGGGCTCCTCCCGACGACAAGGCCCGCGCCCCCGGACAGATGGTCGGCATCGTGCGACAACGGTTGGTTCATCTTCTTGCCTCTTCTCTCTCGCGTGCTCGCCAGGCATCGGGTGACCTCGGCACGGCCTGGCGGTTTCCCGCGCCACCCATCAGAACCCTGCCTGCAAGACGAACACGCCGGGGTAGATGGCGAACAAGACAGTGACGGGCAGAATCAGGAAGACGAGCGGGATCATCATCGCGATCTCTTTGCGGCCGGCCGATTCCAGGAGGACCCGCTTCGCCTCTTCCCGTACGTCGTTCGCCTGTGCGCGCAATACGCCGGCCAGCGGGCTGCCGTGCTCGAGTGCCGCGACGACGGCGTCCACGCACCGGCTGAGCGCAGGTACCCCGATACGGGCACCCAGCGCACGCAACGCCTGGGCGAGAGGCACGCCGGTACGAGTCTGCGCCGCGACCTCGGCCAGTTCTCGGGAGAATTCACCCGTTCCGGCGCGGGCGACCCGTTCGAGGGCGTCGCGAATGCCTTCCCCCGCCGACAGGCACAGAGCGAGGAAGTCGAGAATGGTGGGAAACTCGTCGACGATGCGTTGTCGGCGGGCCCGCACCGACCAGTGCAGCACCTGGTCGCGCGCCAGGAGGCCGCCCAACGCGCACAGCGCCGGCAGAAGGAGGCGGAACGGCGCCGCGATGGGGCGAACGCCCAAGATCACGAACACGGCGGCGGACCCGAGCGCCGCACCGCCGAGCAACCAGAGGACCTGCTTCGTGCGGTACTCGTCGGGACTCGTCGTCTGGCCCGCGGCCCGCAGCTTCGCGGCCAGAAGCTCGCTGCCGCCCGTGAGGCGGGCGAGGAGGCGCCCGGCGAGCGCCCGGAGCGGCCTCAGAAGCGCGGGAAGGGCAGTGTCGCCGCCGCGGGCCGCGACGTCGGCGGCCGCTGCCGGAGATACATCGAGGAGGGCCGGAGCGACACGGGCCGCGAGCGACGGCCTACGAAACCGCGGAAGCGCGGCCAGAAGACACCAGGCGCCCAGGCCGAGCAGCAAGCCAAGAATGGCAGCCCAGGATGCGCCGTGAGCCGTCATCCGAACCACCGTTTCTCTTCCGGCAGCCGGCCAAACGCACGCATCACGCGGTAGGCCAGCAGGCAGACGGCCAGCCCGACGAGAATGACAGCGATGCCAGAGGCCGAGTTGTAGGCTTGCGCCCCTTCTGCCCGGCCGGCGAGAAGCAGCAGTACCACCCAAGGTGCCGCGACGCCGAGCCGGGCCGCGCTCGTCACCCAGGATTGACGGGCCAAAAGTTCGGAGCGCACGCTCGCCTCGCTGCGCAGCGAGGCGGCCAAGTCGCGCAAGACCCCGACGAGGTCGCTGCCACCGACCTGCCGTGCCATGCGCAATGTCTCGAGGATCCGGTCGCCCACCGGGTCGGCGAGGTGGTCCTTGACGAGGTCGATGCTGTGCGAGAAGTTGCTGCCGATCGCATAGTCTTTTTCGAACCTGGCGAAAGCGGCACGGGTCGCCGGCGGGCCGGTGCGGGAGAGCCTGCCGAGCGCGTCGGGCAGGCTGAGGCCGCTGCGCACGGCAGAGACGATCTGGTCGACCGTGTCAGGCCAACTCGCCCGGCCGGCTTCTCGCCGCGTGCTCGCCCGCGCCGTCAAGAGCGGGAACGGCAGCACGCCACAGCCGATGCCGGCGGCGACGGAGAGGGCCGCGACGCCGAACGATGCTTGGAGGACCGCAGCGGCAAGGACGGCCACGAACGCCGAGGCGGTGAGAAACGCGCCGGATGAGACCGAAGCGAGGCCTGCCTGGTTCAGCCGAAGCCGTACGAGGGGCATCCGACGCGGCGGGCGTCTGACGGTTCCGCGCGGCTGCGGCCAGAGGAACCTCGCCGCCATCAACAGAACGCCGGCGGCGAACACGCAGGCGAGAAGCAGGGTCACACCGGCACCCCGATCTCTGCCTCGCCGGGCAGGGCATCCCGGCCCTCCCCCGCCGGCGCGGCGGGCGTGAGCATCGCGTGCAGGTCGATGCCGCGAGCACGAAACGGTTCGAGGCGCCCCGGAAGCGCCCCGGTGGCGGCGAGCTCACCGTCGACGAGGCAAAAAAGGGGACGCACCATCACGCCGCCGCGCCCATCTGGACCGTCTGTCGCGCTGATCTCGACGATGCGCCGCCGGCCGCCGGCCTCCATCCGGCAGAAGATGACGAGGTCGACGCTGCGGGCGACGGTCGGCACGATGAAGTCGGCAGAGATGTTTCGGCCGGCCAAAAGCGGCAGGGTGCACAGCTTGGCGAGCGCCTCGGCGGTGCCGTTGGCGTGCAGTGTGCAGGCCCCGGGCAGACCGGCGTTCAGCGCGATGAGCAGGTCGAGGCTCTCGGCCTCACGCACCTCGCCGACGATGATCCGATCGGGCCGCATACGCAGCGCCTCCTTGATGAGCCGGCGCAGAGTGATCTCGCCCACCCCTTCGAGGCTGGGCTGGCGGCACTGCATCGCCACGACGTCCTCGACGTCGAGATCGAGTTCGAACGTCTCCTCGACGGTGACGATGCGTTCCGTCGGGCCGACCGCGGAGAGCAGCGCATTGAGCAAGGTCGTCTTGCCGCTCTGCGTCGCGCCACACACCAGGATGTTGAGGCCGACGGCAACGCTGGCGCGCAAGAACTCGGCCGCCAAGGCCGGCAGTGCGCCGAGACGCACCAACGTGTCGAGGTCGCGGATCGACCGGTTGAACTTGCGGATATTGACCGACCAGTCGCGCACCACGTCTGCGATCGCGACGTGAAGCCGTGAGCCGTCGGGTAGAGAGGCGTCGACGAACGGCATGGAGTGATCGACCCGTCGACCGGTGGATTGCAGCATTCGCTCCACAAGGTCGCGAACCTGCTCGGCGGTCAGCGAGACGGCAACCCGTTCGGCGACGCCACCGCGGGCAACGAAGACGCGATCGGGCCGGTTGATCCAGATCTCCTCGACACCCGGATCATCGAGGTAGGGCTGCAACGGCCCATACCCGGTGATCGTCGCGACGATCGCCTCTTGTGCGCCGGCCTCGTCGGCGAGCACCGGCAACGTACCCCGCAGCGCCCGCTCG
>DASTNL010000127.1:0-4595 GCA_035720905.1 Microbacteriaceae bacterium | reverse complement strand
CGCATCGACCTTACGACAGGCGGCGTGCTGCGCGGCCCTGGCGCCGCCCTGATGAGTGCCGGGCGGCGCATGTACGGTCTCGTCGACGGCCACCTGCTCTGGGCGTGGGATATCGCGGCGCTCGGGCAAGACCTGCGCACGCACGCCTCCGCCCGCCTGGCCCGCGTCCAGGCCGCGGCATGACGGGCGCCGCGGGCGACGACCCGTTCTCCCGGTTGCCGGGGGCGGTGCTCGGGGCGGGATGGGACGAGGGAGTGCCCGCGCACTACGGCAACCCGCTGGGGGAGCAGCGACGCCTGACGGAGCGCGGCGCGATCGTCGACCTCTCGCATCGCGTCGTCCTGCGGCTGGCCGGCGCACCCGGCTCCGCGGGCGCGGGCCGCCTGCTCCTCGAGAGGCTGGGCACGGCCGACATCGTCCGCGCGAGCAGTGCCGAGACGCTCCTGCTCGATCCGTCGGGGGCCGTCCGCCATGCGCTGCACGTCATCGACGACGGTCGGGCACCGTGGATCATCGCCGAGGCGAGCCAGGCCGGCGACCTCGAACGCCGGCTGGGTGGTGAACCCGGCGTCGCGCTCGAGGATCGCAGCGCCGACTTCGGCGTCATTGGCACCTTCACTGCCGAACTGCCCGAGACGGCGAGCGTCGACGGCGTGCCGCTCGTCTGGCACGACCCGTGGCCGAGCGCCGGCGCCGGCGGCCCGCGGTACGCCGCGGCAGAGCCGCACCCCGCCCAGGGTTGGAGTTGGCACGAGTCACTCGTGCCGCGCGAGAGTCTCGCCGCCCTCGCCGGGCGGGTGGGCGCGCCGGGCGTCGCGGGGGCCCTCGCTTTCGACGCCCTACGCGTCGAGGCGTGGCGGCCCAGGCAGGTCACCGAGGTGGACGGCACTCTCACGCCACGCGAGTTGGATTGGGCGCGCACGGCCGTGCCGCGCGACAAGGTCGGGTATCCGGGCGCCCGGGCCCTGCGGGCGGCCGAGGCCCGGCCGGCCGGCCGGCGACTCGTCATGCTGTATCTCGACGGCTCCGAGTCGGTGCTGCCGCGGCACGGCGCGCCCGTATGGCTGGAGGTCGGCGGCGAGCGCCTCGTCGTGGGCGCCGTGACGACCGGTGCCATGCATCACGAACTGGGGCCGGTCGCGCTCGCCGTCGTCGAGCGCGAGGTGCCGGTGCGTGCGCCGTTGAACGTCGACGAGGCGGAGACGGTCGTGCCGGCGCTTCAGGAACAGATCGTCGCCGCGTGAGCGTGGCTGGCGACGGGAGGGACACGCGGTCGCCGGTAGATTAGAGCCATGGAATCCAGCAGCCACACGTTGATCCTCCTTCGGCACGGCGAGAGCGCCTGGAACAAGTCGAACCAGTTCACCGGTTGGGTCGACGTGCGGCTGACCGAGAAGGGCGCCGCAGAGGCGGCCCGGGCGGGTGAGCTGCTGCGCGGCGCAGGCCTGCGACCCGACGTGCTGCACACCTCCGTCTTGAGCCGTGCGATCCAGACCGCGAACATCGCGTTGGAGGCCGCCGACCGCCTGTGGATCCCCGTGCGGCGCTCGTGGCGGCTCAACGAGCGGCATTACGGCGCCCTGCAGGGCAAAGACAAGGCGCAGACGCTGGCCCAGTACGGTCAGGAACAGTTCATGGCCTGGCGTCGCTCGTACGATGTGCGCCCCCCGGCCCTTGGCGACGACGCGGAGTATTCGCAGGCCGGCGACGAGCGTTACCGGGAGCTCGGCGATGCGCTGCCGCGTACCGAGTGCCTGAAAGACGTCGTCGCGCGGCTTCTGCCGTATTGGGAGTCTGCCGTCACCGCCGACCTCGCTGCCGGCAAGACGGTGCTCGTCACGGCGCACGGCAACTCTCTGCGGGCGCTCGTCAAGCACCTCGACGGCATCGGCGACGACGACATCGCGGGTCTCAACATTCCGACCGGCATACCGCTCGTGTATCGGCTCGATGATGATTTTCACCCGCTCGGGGCCGGCGAGTACCTCGACCCGGAGGCGGCTGCAAAAGGCGCCGCCGCTGTCGCCGCCCAGGGGCGTGCCTGACCCACGGCGCCCCGAGACCGTCGGGCAGCTGCGGCCGCCGGACACCTGCTAGGGCCGTTGCCCTCGAGGCTCAGCGGCGCGGCGGTCGTCGACCCGCAGAGCGGCCGAGGTCGCTAGCCCGACGAGGCTCGCCGGCCGCCTGCCGTAGCTGTAGCATGCAAGGTTGCTCGGCCGGTGGAAGACCAACAAGGTAGGCCGCACCGGCGCCTCTTGGCTGCGGGGATGATCCTCGTATCGGCGCGTCTTTCGACGTCGACGCGCCGGCCACCTGCCGAGGCGTTGCTCGCGCCCGAGGGGGCCTCTACTGCAGGGTGCCGGCCGGCTGCGGCGTCGGCGTGAGGGTCGCGTAGGTCGGCAGCTGGTTCGTCAACACGGGCACCTTCAACGCCACGCCGTTGCCGTCGCCCGACTGGAAGTACACGTCATGCAGGGTGCCTGCGGCCGCGCCGAAGCTGTCGAACTGGATACGCTGCGAACCGTCTTGGCCGCCGATCTGAAGCGGGTTCGCCGGGGTCACCGTGACCGTCTGCGTCGACTTGCCGTTCTTCGTCGGGGTCTGAATGGTGACGACCTGGCTCTTCGTGCCGGAGTCGACGAGGGTCACGACGAGGTTCGCGCTGCTGCCTTCGCCGGTGATGAGCGCCGCGTTATGCACGCTCACGTCACCGGTCGCGCCGCTGACGCCGAAGGCGGTCTCTTTGATGTTCTTCGTGTCTTGGTTCGTCGCGAAGGTGCACCCCGCGGTGCCGATGGCGATGCAGGCCGCCAGGATGACCGATGCCGCAACACGACCTCGCACAAGATCCTCCGTCACTGGTCCCGCGTGGCCTGGTACGGCCCGATGACGCACAACCGAGAAGATTCTAACCCACGACCGGTTCAGTTCTACCGGCCGTACAACTCGTGCGGCGCGAACTATACCACAACCGCTCTGTGTTAGAATAGACAAGGCTGAAAGGATTAAGAATCTATGCTTTTTGAGGTTGGCGAGACCGTCGTATACCCGCACCACGGCGCGGCTACGATCACAGAACTCAAGAAGAGGACCATCAAGGGCGAGGAGAAGCTGTACCTCAAACTGAAGGTCACTCAGGGTGATCTCGTCATCGAGGTCCCGGCAGACAACGTCGACCTCGTGGGTGTGCGCGACGTCATCGACGAGAAGGGGCTCAAGAAGGTTTTCGAGGTCTTGCAGGCGCCCTTCACCGAGGAGCCGACGAACTGGTCCAGGCGTTACAAAGCCAACCTGGAGAAGCTCGCTTCCGGAGACGTCATCAAGGTCTCCGAGGTGGTGCGCGACCTGTGGCGCCGCGACCAGGATCGGGGGCTCTCGGCGGGGGAGAAGCGCATGCTTGCCAAGGCGCGGCAGATCCTCGTCTCCGAGCTTGCGTTGGCGGAGAAGACCGACGAAGAGCACGCCTCCTCCTCGCTCGACGAAGTGCTCGCCTCCTGAGCCTCGCCGTCCGCCGGCCCTTGACCGGCCGGGGTTCGGGTGTGCCCATGCCAGCCAATAGGCTGGGTGCGTGACGCTGCGACTATTCGACACCCGCGCGGGGGGGATGCGTGAATTCCGATCGGTGCATCCGCATCGGGTCGGGATCTACGTGTGTGGGCCGACCGTGCAGTCCTCGCCGCACATCGGGCACCTGCGTTCGGTGTTGGTCTACGACCAGCTGCGCCGCTGGTTGACCTACCGTGGCTACGACGTGACCCTCGTGCGCAACGTCACCGATATCGACGACAAGATCCTCGTCAATTCCGCGGCGGAACGGGCCGAAGGCAGCACTGAGGAGTGGTGGGCGCTGGCCTACCGGTACGAGCTGGAATTCACCGCGAGCTACGTGGCGCTCGGTATCCAGCCGCCCAGCTACGAGCCCCGGGCGACGGGCAACATACCGCAGATGCTGGAGCTCATCACCCGACTCATCGAACGCGGGCACGCCTACCCCGCCCGAGACGGCTCTGGCGACGTCTACTTCGACGTCGCCAGCTGGCCCTCCTACGGCGAACTGACGCGTCAGAGCATCGACGACATGGTGGCCGACGACGAGGCCGAGCTGCGGGGCAAACGTGACCCCCGCGACTTTGCGCTCTGGAAAGGCCACAAGGACGACGAGCCGGAGACGGCGAGTTGGCCGAGTCCGTGGGGCGACGGCAGGCCCGGCTGGCACATCGAATGCTCGGCGATGTCCTCGCGCTACCTCGGCAGCCACTTCGACATCCACGGCGGCGGCCTCGACCTGCGCTTCCCGCACCACGAGAACGAGTTGGCGCAGTCGAGGGCGGCGGGCGAGAAGTTTGCCGAGTACTGGGTGCACAACGGGCTCGTGACCGTCGACGGCCAGAAGATGTCGAAATCGCTCGGCAATTCCGTCTACGCCTCCGAGCTGCTCGCCCAAGCCCCCGCGGTCGTCGTGCGGTACTACCTCGGCGCCGCACATTATCGTTCCACGATCGACTTTCACGACGGCTCCCTCACCGAGGCGCGTGCCGCGCTCGAGAGGATCGGCGGGTTCCTTGAACGTGCGGGGCGGGTCTTGACCGGCGAGC
>DASTNL010000126.1:0-3067 GCA_035720905.1 Microbacteriaceae bacterium | reverse complement strand
GGATGCCGAGGATCGCCGCGAACGTCTGCAATCTTTGAAGACCGCGATCGCCGCCACCACCACCGCAGATGCCGCATCACATGCGGTGGAATCCGCCGAGTGGGAACGTGCCGAACTTGCCGACTCCGCCTCGTGACGGATCGAGAACTCGCTCCGGGCGTTGTCGCCTGGGCCTCCCTCGAGCCCGTGCGCGGCCGTGAGCAGGGCGGCCATCGCCCGGTGCTCGTCGTCGCCTCCGCCGGCTACCTCGACGCGGTGACGACCCTCGTGATCGCACTGCCGATCACCACGGTCGATCGCGGATGGCCGAACCACATCCGCGTCGACGGGCCCAGCGGCCTCGGCCGCCCCTCATGGATCATGACCGAGCAGCCTCGCACGCTCTCCCGCGACCGCCTCACAGGAATCGCCGGCCAGGTCTCCCCCGGCTGTCTTGAACAGGTGCATACCTGGCTTGGCGATTTTCTCGACCTTTGAGGGCCCCGACACCATAGGCCGTGAGCACCGCCAGCCCTCTCACGCCGACAGCAGAATGGCTCTCGCCACCGTGACCAGAGGCACCGAGGCGAGGCCATCCCGCGGCCGCCGTTCCCATTGTGTTCTGCTTGGTAGCGGGAGCGGGACTCGAACCCGCGACACCACGATTATGAGCCGTGTGCTCTAACCACCTGAGCTATCCCGCCGCATTCGGGGTGCGGCTGGCGCATCCCGGAGCCCCCTGTGGGAATCGAACCCACTACCTCTTCCTTACCAAGGAAGTGCTCTACCGATGAGCTAAGGGGGCGAGGCCGCGCGTCGCGCGGCAACCTCACGAGAATACCATCCGGCTCAGTTGGCGTGGGCCTTCAGCCAGGCGTAAGGGTCGACCGGCGTCACGTCATTCTCGAGGATCTCGAAATGCATATGCGGCCCGGTGGAGATGCCGGTGTCGCCGACCCGCCCGATCATCTGGGCGACGCTGACGTGCTGGCCGACGTGGACGGTCAGCGACCCGGGGCGCATATGCGCGTACATGCTGGCGATCTTCTGGCCGTCGATGACATGGTCGATGACGACATACACGCCGAGGCCGCCGACCGCCGAGGCATGGGCCGTCGTGACGACGCCGTCCGCGATGGCGTCGACGCCCGCGCCGGGGCCCGGGTCGAAGTCGATCCCCTCGTGGAAGGTCGAGGCGCCCGGCATGGGGGCGATCCGCGGGCCGAAGTAGCTGCTGATCGGCACCCCGACCGGGAACGGCCATTGCACCGTGCCGTTGGGGTCGTTCGTGAAGGTGCCGGCCATCTGGATGTGACTGAGCTCCGCCAGCTGCTCCCTCGTCGTCACGGAGAAGTCGTCGCGGGTGGCCACCTGGCTGACGATGGTGTCGCCCGTCGTCACGCTCTGCCCGGCGGAGGCGTGGGCCACGGGTGTCGGAGGAAGAGCCCGGGCGGCGGCCGCGGCCGGCAGCGACACGGCCGGCACGGAGGTCGCGACCGCCATGGCTGCGGCAAACCCCATCGAGAGGAAGAACGCTCCGCTTCTTACGTGACCCGGCTTGCGCTGTGCCGGGCGGGACACCGAGAGGAGCGGGGGTTTGCGGGCGCGGAGGGGGGAGGCGGCCCTCGTCGCCCGGCGCTCGAAATCACGACGCTCCCGTCGCGTCGTGAACTCTCCGGATGCCGAAAGAGGGGACGAAGCGGCGACGTCTGTCATCGGCGTGCGCTTCGTGCTCGACACAGCGTTGTTCTTCTGCCGTTCTCTCGGTTTCGGGTGTTCCGTCGCTGCCCGCCGCCGATACCGCGGCCAGGCGAACCTCACCAGGTTAGCGGCTGACCGCAGACAATTCCAACGGGCGGCTGAGAACGCCTCGGCGCCGGCCTGCGGGAAGGCCGTTCAGGAACGGCCGTCGCCTTCGGGCGGATGAACCGCCAGATCCACCCGCTCCCGCAGATAGTCCTCGAAGAGGCGCGGCTTCGTGCCCGGGGCCCACAACACGACGACGCGGCCGCCCTGAAGGAGCACCGGGCCGTCGGATTCCCGTAGCACGGCGGCATCCACCTCGATCGGCCGGGCGTCGAAATCCACGCTCTCCCCCGCGGCGAACGGGCCTCGGAAGGCGGCGCCGCGCCGGTCGCGGCGCACCTCCATCGACTGCGCGACGTACTGCCGCCATTTCGGGTCGACGGCCCTCGTGAGGGAGCCCGTCGCGTACAACCCGCCCTGCTCGTCGAGGAGCACGACACCGAGCCGCCACACCCTGCCGAGCGGCACCATCTTCGATTTGACGGTGACGAGCATGCGGCGCCTGGCCGATTCGAACCGGGCGAGCGCCTCCGTCGGCGCCTGGCCCGCCCGCAGTTCTCGCACCGCCCACAAGAGAAGTTCGCGCAGCCGGGCCACGGCCCGTTCGTCGTCTTCCGCGCCCACAGCCGCAGTTTACGGCGCGGCCCGCCGGGGCGCGGCCGAACCGTCACCTGCTTCGGGCTGCCCCGCACATGCCCGCCCGCAGGGGTGGGGCCGAACCCCGATGGCAGTGCGTCGCCCGCCGGGTTGGGCGCCTCGACCCGCCACTGTTCAGCAAGTCCATAGCGCAGGCATGCCATAGTGAGAGGAAGAGGGCCACACGTCGCCTGCCCGGCCGCCGACAGCGGAGAAGCGTCGGGGGCGGGTGGCAGGCGGCTTCGAGGGCCGCGATCCAAGGCGTCGCGAGGGTGGCGCACGAGAGGTTGTGCGGAGGCGAGAGCGTGGCGCCCCGCACGAAGCCTTTCGTTGACGGCGAGCCCCGGGGCATCGGGGGCTGGCTGCGCGAGACGCGCTTCGGCATGCTGACCGTGGCGCTCACCGTCGGCATCGTCTCCGGCTTCGGCGCCGTGGGCTTTCGCTACCTCATCATCGTGTTCACCTGGCTTTCGACCGGCCAGATTCATCCGCTGCCACCGGGGCAGGTGAGCTCCCACCTGCCGTTCCTCGGACACTGGTTCCTGTGGGTCATTCCGGTGGTCGGCGGCGCGGTGTACGGGCCGCTCATCCACTGGCTGGCCAGGGAGGCGCGGGGTTATGGCGTGCCCCAGGTGATGATGGCCGT
>DASTNL010000125.1:0-4711 GCA_035720905.1 Microbacteriaceae bacterium | reverse complement strand
GGAGATGTGCCACGAGGTCGCCCACGGGGCCGCCGCCTGCGACGGCGACGTTGCCCGGCCGGGGCGGCCCCGACGGGCGCGGCGGGCGGCCGAGCACCGGCCGCAGCCTCTCCAACAGCTCCGTCACCTGGGCGTCCTTGCCGCCCGCCCGCCGGGCGAGCATGGTGAGACCCGCCCGGGTCACCCCGGCGTCGAGCGCCGCGATGAGACGTTCTTCAAGGTTGGTGACGTGCCGCAGGACGAGGGCCGGCCGATCGAGGCCGAACTGGAGCTCGTCGGGCGAGCGCCACACCCGCGGCAGGGAATCGGTCAGCTGAAGAATGGCCGGCGTCGCGTTCATGCGCCCATCGTGCCCGACCTCCGGCGCCGGCAGGCGTTCTCCACAGGCCCGCGACGGCCGCCTGGCGCTCAGCCGCGGTCGGGTTCGCCCGTCCCGTGTGGGCCGTCGTTGTCGTCGGAGCTTTCAGGGCCCTGCGCCGGGCCGGGGCCTTGCGGGCCTGTGCCGGCCGCGGGGCCCGGGCCGGAAGCCGACGGATCGCCGCCGTCGCCGTCGGCGGCGAGGATGTCGGCGAGCGCCTTGTCCAGGTCGTCGGGTTCCGGCACGTGTCCGGCCTGGCGCTCCCGCAGCTGATCGACCAGCCGGGTCGGGTCGTCGAGGTCGGCGGCGGTGGGGAGCAGATCGGGGTGCGACCACAAGGCGTCACGGCCCTCGGGGCCGACCGCCTCGGTCACCGCCTCCCACAGGGCGGCCGCCTCGCGCAGACGCCGCGGCCGCAGCTCCAGCCCCACGAGCGTCGCGAACGCCCGCTCCGCCGGGCCGCCGATCGCGCGTCGACGGCGCACTGTCTCTGCGACGGCGTCTGATTTCGGGAGCCTGGTCGTCGCACGACGGGTGACCACGTCGACCCAGCCCTCGATCAGCGCCAACGTCGTCTCGAGCCTTGTCAGGGCGGCCTCCTGCGCCGCAGACTTCGGCGGGATCAGTGTTCCGTCGGCGAGGATCTGGCGCAATTCGTCGGGGTTGGAGGGATTGAACCCCTCTGCCAGCTGCTGCAGCTGGCCGGTATCGATCGTGATGCCCTTGGCATAAGCGGTGATCGCGGAGATCATTTGCAGACGCAGCCAACGCGCGTGCCGGAAGAGCCTGGCGTGTGCCAACTCCCGCACGGCGAGGTAGAGCTGCACCTGATCCGCGGGAATGTCGAGACCCTCGCCGAAACCTTCGATGTTCTGCGGGACGACACCGGCTCGGCCGGCCTCGAGCAGGGGGATGCCGATATCGCCGCCCGAGACCACCTCGCGGGAGAGTTGGCCCACCACCTGGCCGAGCTGCAGGGCGAACAGCGCCCCGCCCACCGCGCGGATCGCCTGCTCCGCGCCGCCGGCCATGCCGCGCAACTGCTCCGGGGCCTGTTCGCGGAACACCCTGGTTATCGCGTCGGAGATGCTGAGCGCGACCGGCTCGGCCATCTGTACCCAGAGCTGCATCGTCTGGCGCACCCACTCGGTGCGAGTCATCGACGCGGGCGGGGCCGTGAGTTCCGCGATCTGCACGGTTTCGGAGAGCCACAGTCCTGCGACGTGGAACGCGGCATCGACGCCTGCGGAGGTCTTTTCGTCCACCGGCCGCGCGCCGTCGGCCGCCAGGCGTTCGGCCTGCTGGGTGGCGGGCTCCCAATGGATGCTGTCGTCCCCTTGACGCACGGCGTCCTGGAGGCTGGCGAATAACCAGGCGACGCCGGTCGGATCGGCGGGCAACCCGGCCGCACCGGCCAGACGGCTGGCGTCGATCGGCCCGGAGCCGGAAAGGAAGCTGCGCAGGATGCTCTCGAAGTCGTCGTCCTCGTCGCTGTGATCGGCCATCGTACTTCGCCTTCCTTCCGCATCCCGGGCGAGGAATACGCGCACCGCAACTACGCTAACGCCTATGCCCCGCCGAGGGCTGTGTCGTTGCTCCGAAGCCTTCGCGTGCCTCGGGCGCCTGGCCGTGCCAGGGCCTTCCTCCCGTGGTCCTCGGGCGGCATGCCGGCGGCCTACCATGGGCGGGGCCCCGGCGGCCCTCGGGGTGCACCGGATATCCTCGACAGCCGGAAGGAGCGTTCCATGCCTGGCGCAGAACCGCCCGTGCCCGTAGGGCCCGTTCCCGGGCTCCCCGGCGCCGCCTCGCCGGGCGCCCGGCAGGTCGGAGGGCCCGGCCCGGCCCCCGTGCGGCGCGGCACGCCTCGCCGTGTCATCGTGGGCTGGGTGTCGCTCGCCCTCGGCGTCGTCCTCCTGATCGCGTTGGGCCTCACCCCTTCTCCCTACGTCATCGAGGAGCCGGGCCCGGTCTTCAACACGCTCGGCGTCGACGCGCCGGTGCACGGCTCGTCGGCCGCAGGCGTGGATGTCGCCCGAAACCCCCGCCCGGTCATCACGATCGACGGGCATCCCACCTATCCGACGTCGGGCGGGCTCTATATGCTCACCGTCTCGTCGTATGGGCAGCCGGGGAGGCTGCCGAACTGGTTGAACGTCGTCTCGGCATGGTTCGCGCCGACGGACGCGGTGATCCCGGTGGACGTGGCTTACCCGCCTGCGACGACGGTCACAGAGCAGAACCGCGCCAACGAAGCCCTGATGCGCTCCTCCCAGGAGGATGCGACGGCGGCGGCCTTGCATCATCTCGGGATCCCCGTCGGCCGGCGTGTCGTGGTCGAGACCGTGACGCCGGGCATGCCCGCCGCAGGCGTCTTAAAGCCCGCCGACCGCATCACCGCCGTCGACGGCCGCCCGGTCGGCACGGTGTCGGCCTTGAAGAAGGCGCTCGCGGCGGGCGGCCCCGGGGTGGCGAGACTCGGCATCGTGCGGGCCGGCGTGCACCGCGAGGTGACCCTGCGCCCCCGCCTCCAGCACGGCAGCCGGGTCATCGGCGTCGGGGTGACGACGGCCTATTCGTTTCCGTTCACCGTGAAGATCCGACTGAACGAGGTCGGTGGCCCCAGCGCCGGCATGATGTTCACCCTGGGCATCCTCGACAAGATGACGCCCGGCAAGCTGAACGGCGGTCACCGTGTCGCGGGCACGGGCACGATCGACGAGGAGGGCACGGTCGGGGCGATCGGTGGCATCGAGCAGAAGATGGCCGCCGCACGCGCCGCCGGCGCCCGGTACTTCTTGGCTCCGCGCGGGAACTGCCCGCAGGTAGTCGGGCACGTGCCGAAGGGTCTGCAGGTCTTCGCGGTCTCCAACCTCGACGGGGCGCTTGCCGTGCTGCACGCGGTGCGCACCGGGTCGTCGACGTCGGCCTTGCCGCGGTGCCCCGCAGCGTGACGATTCCGCGCCGCCCGTCGGCGTGACGGCGGCCGCCGGCGGGGCGCGCCTGCACTCGTCCCGTGTTCAGCGCCCTCTTGGGGCCGCACCCTAGGATGGGAGGCGACCGCCCCAAGCCTCGACCACAGGGAATCGCAGCGTGACAAATACAGCAGCAGCCAGGCGTCCGGCTTCGCGGGGGCGTGCCGCGGTCTGGATCACCATCGGCATCCTCGTCGCCCTGGTCATCGCGTTCTTCATCTTCGCGGGGCTGTACGCGAACTGGCTGTGGTTTCAGCAGATCGGCTTCTTGAGCGTCTTGACGACGCAGTGGCTGGCCGGCTCGGTCTTGTTCGTCATCGGATTCTTCGGCATGGGCCTGCCGTTGTGGGTGACGGTCATGGTCGCCTACCATGCGAGGCCGCTCTACGCCAAGCTGGATGCACAGGTCGACCGCTATCGTCAGGTCGTCGAGCCGCTGCGGCGCCTGGCCATGTACGGCATTCCCGTCATCTTCGGCTTGTTCGGCGGCGTTTCTGCGGCGAGCCATTGGCAACAGACGCTGCTCTGGCTGAACGCGACGCCGAGTCCGGTCAAGGACCCTCAGTTCCACCTGAGCGTGTCGTTCTACATGTTCGACTTGCCGTTCCTGCAGGGTCTCGTCGGTTTCGCCTCCGCCGCCGTCATCGTCTCCATCATCGCCGTCCTCGCCACGAGCTACCTCTACGGCGGCATCCGCATCCAGGGGCGGGAGGTGCATGTCTCGCGCGCGGCGCGGGTGCAGATCTCGGTGACGGCGGCTGTCTACCTGTTGCTCCAGGCTCTGAGCGTGTGGCTTGACCGGTACGTCACGCTCACCGACTCGAACGTCAACGGCATGATCAACGGCGCCGCATACACCGACGTGCATGCGATCATCCCGGGCCGCACGATTCTGACCGGCATCGCGATTTTGGTCGCCTTGCTCTTCGTGTTCAACGTCTTCAACGGTCGGTGGCGCTTCCCCCTCGTCGGCACCGCCCTCTTGCTCGTCTCGGCCCTCATCATCGGCGGCATCTATCCGTGGGTGGTGCAGAAGTTCCAAGTCGTCCCGAGCGAGAAGTCGCTGGAGGTGCCTTACGTCAAGCGAGCGATCGAGTTCACCCGGGCGGCATACGGCGTCTCCGACGTGAAGGAGCAGGACTACAACGCGAAGACCGATGCGAAGCCCGGGGCGTTGCGCAAAGACGCCGAGACGACGGCGGAGATCCGCATCATCGACCCGAACGAGGTCAGCGAGTCGTTCGCGCAGCTGCAGCAGTTCAAACAGTATTACGGGTTCCCCAAGACCCTCGACGTCGACCGGTACAAGATCGACGGCAAGACGCAAGACACCGTCATCGCCGTGCGCCAGATGGAGCAGTCGGGGCTCTCGTCCCGCAAC
>DASTNL010000124.1:0-5341 GCA_035720905.1 Microbacteriaceae bacterium | reverse complement strand
CGCGCGCCCAGGCGGGCGCGGTGTACCTGACCGAGAGACGCCGCGGCCACCGCCTGCTCGCCGAACGAGGCGTACGCGTGCTCGAGCGGCATCCCGAGCTCCGCCTCGGCGAGCTGCCCGATCGGCGGGAACGGGGCGGGCGGCACCTCGTCCTGGAGGCCGGCGAGCTCCCGCGTGATCTCGGGCGGCAGCACGTCGAGCCGGGACGACAAGAACTGCCCGACCTTGATCATCAGGCCGCCGAGCTCGAGGGCGAGGGCATGGAAGCGCCTCGCGACACGTGTCAGCCGCCGGGTGCGTCCCCGTTCCGTGACGCGAGACAGCCCGACGCGTGGCAGGAACACCTCGTACCACCAGGTCTGAGCGAGGGCGCCGAGCGCAAACCGGACGATGCGGCGGTAGCGCGCACGCGTCACCGCCGCATCGTTAGTCGGGTTCCCTCGATGACCGTGGGCCGAGGGCATCCGGTCAGTCCTGGGCGAGGATCGAGTAGAGCTTGCGGCGGGCCTCGTCCAGCACCGTCACGGCCGCCTCCACCTGCTCGGGGGTGCCGGTGCGCCTGACCTGCGCCGCCGCCTGGGCCAGTTCGACGCCCGCCCGCGGAAGACCGCCGGCGCCGAAGGGCTCCCTGCGGCCGGCCGACTCCCACGGCGCGGCTCCTTGCGCCGCAGACTCCGCCTCGGCCCGGCCCGCCTCGGTCAGCGAATAGGTCTTGCGGCCGTCCGCCACCTCAGAGTCGATGAGGCCCTCCTCGGCCAGCAGCTGCAACGTCGGATACACCGAGCCGGCGCTCGGCTTCCAGGCGCCGCCGCTGCGCTCTTCGATCTCTGCGATCATCTGGTAGCCGTGCATCGGCTTCTCCGTCAAGAGGGCGAGAATCGCGGCACGCACGTCGCCGCGGGCCATCCGCGGCCTGACGCGCTGCTCGAACAAGGCGCGCAACTGGTCGAATGCGTCTGCCATATGCGGGCCGGCGCCGGCGCGCCCGCCGCCGAAACCGCGGCCCCCGAAGCCCTGGCCCATGCGTGAACCGTTCATGACGACCTCCTCGTTCAGAGAGGCATTACCCATCTCGTGTGGCACTACGATATATCGTTCGGCCGGCGAATACCCGTCACGGCATGCTCAGAGATCGACGCATCTTTGCTGTGCGAACGCCGAGATAAATTGCATAACGTGCGTCGATGCACTTAGTGTAATCATGTGATGGAGGCAAACGCCACCGACCGCCGCGCGGCCCTGAAGGCCCGACACCGCGAGGCAATCCTCGAGGCGGCACGGGCGCTCGTCGTAGAACGGGGCGGGCCGCGGTTCTCCGTCGACGAGCTCGCCGATCGCGCAGACGTCGCGCGCCGCACGGTGTTCAATCATTTCGCCTCTCTCGACGACGTGCTTCTCACGGTCTGCGCCGACGAGCTGGGTGTCGTGGCCGACGAGTTCACGGCCTCGGTCTCGGCCCTGCCCGTCGGCGACGGCAGCCGGGCAGCCGTGTTCGACGAGCTCACGGTGGCCATCCACGCGGCCGATCTGCCGAGTGCGATCCGACGGATCACAAGCCTCCTCGACATCCGCGACGCCAACGACCGACGCGCCGGTTGGGTGGCCGACACCGCCTTCAGCAGGGTTGGCGAACTGCTGCGGCAAGAGATCTCCCGCCGATACAAGAAGGCCGACCCGCTCGACGTGCAGCTGCTCGTCGGCTCGCTGATGAGCGGCCTCGCCGTGATCGCCGCACACTGGATCGCGGACACCGGTGCCAGCCTCGACGACGACTCCCGCACCCGATGGCACACCCTGCTCACCCGCCTGATCGACAGCATCCGGTCGGGATACATGCCCTGACGCCGACCCGCACACTCACACCCAGACCTGAGGATCCGACGTCGGGTCCTGCCACAACCGGCCCATCCACGGCCGTCGCAACGAAAGAAACGGGGCACACATGGCCTCCCTGCTGTACCGCCTGGGCCGGTTCGCGGCCCGCCGACGCTGGAGCGTCCTCATCACCTGGCTCGTCGCGCTCGCGCTGGCCGGCGTGGGATTCAGCCTGTTCGCCGGCACGGTCTCCAGCTCGATCAGCCTGCC
Organism: Microbacteriaceae bacterium; assembly: GCA_035720905.1. Classification (GTDB taxonomy): domain Bacteria; phylum Actinomycetota; class Actinomycetes; order Actinomycetales; family Microbacteriaceae; genus DASTNL01. The sequence goes on along the minus strand of DASTNL010000124.1, from coordinate 3,256 downwards.
GGGCACACCCACCGAGAAGGTGACGAGCCAGTTGACGAAGGCCCTGCCCGACACGGGGGCAGGCAGCGGCAGCCTCGTCTTCGCGACGACCGACGGGCACGCCTTCACCAGGGCCCAGAAGAAGGCGGTCGGCACCTTGCTGCACGACGTCGCCCGCTTCGACGGCGTGGCAGGCACCACGAATCCCTTCACCGCGCAGCAGAAACTCACCGACCAGCGCGCGACGATCGCCCAGAGCGCCACGAAGATCGCCGACGGCACGCGGCAGGTGGCGGATGCCCGCGCCCAGCTCGACCAGGCGCAGAAACAACTCGACACACAGCGCCGCCAGGCCGAGGCCGCCGGCATCCCAGGCGCGGCCGCACAGTTGGACGGCGCGCAGAAGACGATCGACGCGAACTCGGCGAAGCTCGACGCGGAGGCTGCCAAGCTGGCGAAGGCCAAGGCCACGCTCGACCTTGGCCGACGCCTCCTGAAGCTCACCGGCGACGCGGGAGTCGTCTCCCACGACGGCAGCGCGGCCATCGGAACCGTCTCGTTCGACCGGGCGATCACCGCGGTGCCCGCAGGTCTCAAGGATTCGATCGTTGACGCGGCCGATCACGCCGACATCGCGGGCGTGACGGTCTCGGTCTCGAACGAGATCGCCGAGACAATCCCCTCCGTCATCGGCATCGGCGAGATCGTCGGCGTGTTGATCGCGGCACTCGTCTTGGTCCTCACCCTCAGCACCGTGATCGGCGCCGCCATCCCGCTCGTGAGCGCGCTCTTCGGCGTCGGCGTCGCGGTGCTGGCGGCCATGTCGTTCTCGAGCATCGTCGAGTTTGTCTCCGTGACCCCGGTGCTCGGCCTCATGCTGGGGCTCGCGGTCGGCATCGACTACTCGCTGTTCATCTTGAACCGGCACCGCAAGCAGCTGAAGCAAGGCTTCGACGTGCACGAATCGATCGGGCTCGCCAACGGCACCTCCGGCAACGCCGTCGTCTTCGCCGGCAGCACCGTGATCGTGGCGCTCTTGGCGCTGAACGTCACCGGAATCTCGTTCCTCGGGCTGATGGGCACGGTCGGGGCCGTGGCGGTCGCCGTCGCCATCTTGATCGCCGTGACCTTCACGCCGGCCGTGCTCTCCCTCGTGGGCAAGCACATCCTGCGCAAGGGCGAACGCGCGAGAATCGGCGACCCGGCCGCGGTGCGCATCCCCGACCGGCCGATGAAGACCTGGCGGGCGATCGTCACGTTGGTCGCCGGCATGGCGGTGCTGGGCGTCGTCGCGCTGCCGGCCACACAGATGCGGTTGGGCCTGCCCGACGGCGCCTCCCAGCCGACGAACAGCAGCCAGTACCGCGCCTACCAGGTGGTCAACGAGAAGTTCGGTGCGGGGCACAACGCGCCCTTGGTGGTGCTCGCCACGTTGCCAGAGAAGGCCACCGGCGACGCGATGCTTCGCCGCCAGGTACAGATCGGCGAGAAGCTCGCCGCACAGTCGGATGTCGACGCGGTCGTGCCCATCGGCGTCGGGCACGACAACGTCTCGGCGGCCTTCGAGGTGGTGCCGGGAACCGGGCCCGCAAGCGAAAAGACGGAACAGCTCGTGCACGACCTGCGCGGTCTCTCCCCCTTGACGACCGCCTCCGGGCCGGTGACGATCGGGGTGGCCGGCAACGCCAGCGCCAATATCGACATCTCCGACAAGCTCGCCGGCGTGCTGCCGCTCTACCTGGCGCTTGTGGTCGGTCTTTCGCTCATCATCCTGATCATCGTGTTCCGCTCGTTCCTCGTGCCGCTGACGGCCACGGCGGGGTTCGTCCTGTCATTGCTCGCAGCCTTCGGCGGCCTGACGGCGGTCTACCAATTCGGCTGGTTGGGCGCGGTCTTCGGCGTGCACGACCCGGCGCCCATCCTGAGCTTCTTGCCGATCATCGAGGTCGGTGTGCTGTTCGGGCTCGCGATGGACTACGAGCTGTTCCTCGTTTCGGGCATGCGTGAGGCGTTCGCGCACGGCTCGCCTGCTCGGCTGGCCGTGCAGCAGGGGTTCCACGCGGGCCGTTCCGTCGTCACCGCCGCGGCGATCATCATGATCTCCGTCTTCGCCGGATTCGTCTTCTCCGACTCGACCATGATCCGGCCGGTCGGCTTCGGGCTCGCGTTCGGCGTGCTCGTCGACGCCTTCGTCGTGCGGATGCTGCTCATCCCCTCCGCCATGCACCTGCTCGGCAAGGCGGCGTGGTGGTTCCCGAGGTGGCTCGACCGGCTTCTTCCCGACGTGGACGTGGAGGGCGCGAAGCTCGAAAGGCGTGCTCCTGCGGGCCAGCCGGAGGCACCGACGACGACCCAGCCGGTGCCGACGCCATAGCCGCGAGAGGTGTACGGCCGGCTGCGCTCAGGCGCGGGCGACGCGCGAGCCTGGCCCGGGAGGCTTCAGAGTGAGAAGCCGATGCCCCACCGGGGTCGCCACGTGTCTCCCGGTTCCAGCCAGGTGAGCGACCGGCCCGTGTTCAGGGCGTTGGTCGGCGCGCTCATCGGCTCCACCGCGACCGCCACCTGCCCGGCGGGCAGTGTCGCGAGGCTGCGTGACGTGTACGCCTGCACATAGCCGAAGTTGTGGTCAGACCATAACGTCACGCTGCGCCCGTCGGGCGCGGCCACCGTGTGACGGCCGTATCCCGCCTCGTCTTGCTGTACATCGGACCAGCCGTCGTCGAGGGTCAGATCGCCGACCCGGCGACCGGCCCGCAGATCGAAGGCGGTGCCCTCCACCGGGTGCTCGCCGACCACGTTCAAGCGCTCATCCACCTCGAAGTGCCGGTCGGCGCGCACCGTCAGGGTCAGGTCTTCGGTCGGCACGCCGCCGATCTTCAGATAGGGGTGCGCGCCGACCGCGACCGGCGCCCGCCGGTCGCCCGCGTTGTGCAGAAGATGCTCGACGGTGAGGCCCGCGTCGGACAACGCGTACGTCACCTCGGTCTGCAGATGAAAGGGGTAACCCAGCTGCGGGAAGATCTCGGCACCCAAGGTCACGCGGTTCGCGTCGCGAGAGACGAGCCGGTAAGGGCTGTACCGCAAGAGGCCGTGGATGGCGTTCTGCCGATCGGGCTCCGTCAAGGCGAGCTGCTGTTCCACGCCGTCGAGAACCCAACGGCCGTCTTTGACCCGGTTCGGCCACGGGACCAAGACGACCCCCAGCCCGGAGGGCGGCGTGCTCGTGGCCGGATACGGCTCGGTGACGTCGGTCTCGCCCACCCGGAACTCCCGCAAC
>DASTNL010000123.1:0-19875 GCA_035720905.1 Microbacteriaceae bacterium | reverse complement strand
CGGCGCACAGCACCGCCAGCCTACGTGCGTCGGTGCCGTCCGTGCTGCCGGTGCGGCAGCCGAGGCGTTCGAGGTTGCGGGCCACGAATGGCAGGTCCTTGCCGTTGCCGACCGTGCCGACGACAAGGTTCGGCAGGGTGCACGAGAAGTACAGGTCGCCTTCCCGACTCTCCGCATGGGTTATGCCCTGCGAGCCTTCCACGATGTTCGCCGCATCTTGGCCCGTGGCGAGAAAGAAGGCGAGCAGCATGTTCGCATAGTGGGCGTTGGCGGTGCGGATGCTGCCGGCGAGCGTGCTGCCGATGAGGTTCTTGCGCACGTTCAAGGTCGAGATCGCCTCGGGCGTCGTGTGCAAGAGGCGTTCGACGAGGCGGCGCGGCACGTTCAGCTCGGCGACGACGTTCTTGCCGCGGCCGAGGATCCCGTTGACGGCGCTCGCCTTCTTGTCGGTGCAGTAGTTGCCGGAGACGGAGCCGTAGCGGAGGCCGGGGAGGCGGGTCAGGATGTGGTCGATGATGCGGTCGGCGGCGAGCGTGACCATGTTGTGCCCGGCCGCGTCGCCGACGGCGAGCTCAAGGCGCAAAAAGAGCAGGTTGCCGACGATCTGACGGTTGAGGCCCAGAAGCCGGGCGTGACCGCTCACCTGGGCGACGAGTGCCTGCAGCTCTTCCCGCGCCGCGTCGATGCGTTGCCAGGCCGCCAGCGCCTCGCCGGCGTCGCCGGCCTCGAGAATCACGGAGCGGGTCATCCGCTCGTCGACGAGGGTCGTGAGGATGCCCCCGGTCATCGTGCTGATCTTGGCGCCGCGGCGCACGGAGGGCCACAGCGGGGTCTCGAAGGTTGCCAGCGGCACCCACTGCTCTCCGGAGGCGACGGGCCCGCGCAGCAGCAGCGGGCCGACCCACGAGAGCGGGATCGGTGCCGTCTCGGCCGGCCGGCCGGCCTCCCGCTCCTCCCGCGCCCCGCCGCCCTGCACGGCGGCCGCTCCCGCGCGGCTCACCGGCCGGCCCCGGGGCGTTCGCTGCGGCGGGCGTACGAGGCGGCGTCGATGCCGCGTAGTTGGCAATACTCCCGCACGGCGCCGGTGAGGAGCACGTCGGTGCCGGTGAGGGCCGCGGGGCTCGCCGCGCCGAGGAGTGCCTGAAGCTTCGCGATCTGCTCCAGCCAGGCGCGGATCATCGCGACGAGGCCCGCCGCGCCGCCCTCCAGCACCGCGTGCAGGAACACGCCGGAGACGCCGACCGCGTGCGCGCCGAGCGCGAGCGAACGCACGACGTCGAGGGGGGTGCGCACCCCGCCGGAGGCGAGAAGGGCGGGCACGCCCTCGTCGCCGGCCTTCGCGTCGAGCAGGCTGCACACCGCCGACTGGCCCCAGCCGGCCATGAACCCGTAACCGAAGCCGGCATCGCCCGCCCCGAGGGTGCCGGCAGGTGCGGCCCCACCCGACCGGCGGGCGTTCTCGATGCGCGCGAAGTCGGTGCCGCCCCGACCGCTCACGTCGGCGATGCCGACGCCCAACAAGGCGAGCCTTTCGAGGCTCGCCCGGCTGAGGCCGAAACCGACCTCCTTCACGATGACGGGAGTTTCGACGGCCTCGACGATCGCGGCGATCTGGTCGGGCCACGCCGAGAAACCCCGGCTGCCCTCCGGCATGACGGTCTCTTGCACGCTGTTGAGGTGGATCTGCAGAGCGTCAGCCGCCAGCAGGTCGACGGCCCGCGCCGCCTCGTCGGGGGTCGCGTCGGCGCTCAGGTTGGCCATGACGAAACCGTCGGGGTTCTCCCGCCGCAAGACGCGGAACGTGTCGAGTGTCGCCTCATCGGCCTCGCCCTTGAAGCAGATGCTCATCGAGCCGGAAGCGATCGGCACGCCCGTCTCACGGGCCGCGACTGCGAGGTCGCGATTCACCCGGCCGGCGCGCGCGCTGCCGCCCGTCATGCCGTTGATGTAGAGCGGCCGGGCCCACCGGAGGCCCGCGAACGACACGGCGGAGCGGATGCCGTCACGGTCGATGCCGGCCAGGGCGTGGTGCACGAACCGCACGTCGTCGAAATCGTTGCGCGCCGGCCCGCCGAGCTGCTGCTCGTCGGCCAGCGCGAGGTGCTGGTCTTTGCGTTCGGCGCTCATCGCCCCTCCCCCTTCTTTGCCGACGCGGCCCGCCGCCAGCGTCGTGGTCCGACCCTCAGTCGATGTTCGGCGCGGGCCGCAGGTCGAGCGGGCGGATGCCCCGTCTGATCCACTCTTGCAGTATGGCCTCGGCATCGGCCCCCGGCGGCGCCAGCGCGATGCCGCAGTCTCCGCCGCCCGCCCCGGAGGGTTTGGCGGCGGCTCCCTCGCCCTCGGCGGCGTCGCAGAGGGCGGCGAGAAGCGGCGTCTCGATCGCGACCCCTGTCTGGCCGGCCAGGCCGGCCAGAAGCGCGCGGCAGCGCCGCACCTCGAGGAGCACGCGGTCGGCGTCGCCATCTTGCAAGGCGCCGACGAGCCCCAGCACGGCGCGCCGGCTCTGGGCGACGAAGTCTCGCGGCGTGCCGCCGGCTCGCCCCCGCACGTCGGCGACAAGCCGGCCGGTGACGGCGGGGTTGCCCGTCCATCCGACGAGAAGGCGGAGGCCCGCCGGCGCCGGCAGGTGCCGCACGCACAGGCCCGGCCATTCGCGGGTGACGAGTTCTGCCGCTGCCACGCCCATACCGCCCAGCGCCTCACGCCGCGGGGAGGCGTAGACGATCCAGCCGCCGAAGACGCTCGAGGCGACATCCCCTCCAGAGGCCTCAGGCGCCACGCGGAAGGTGGCGGCCAACGCGGCCTTGAGAACGGCCATCCGCGCGAGACCCAGGCCGTAGAACTCGCCCAGCGCGCGCACGGCCGCGACGGTGACGGCGGCGGAGGAGCCCAGCCCGAGCTTGCGGCCCGCGCCCTCCAGCGTGCTCGTGACGCGCATCCGGCAGCCACTGAACGGCACGCCCCGCTCGGCGGCCAGCTCCTCGACGATCGCGACCGCGGCAAGCAGGTAGCGAAACGCCGCGGTCCCGCCCGCCGTCTCGATACCGGGCCCGGCGCGATGCCACGTCGCCGCGGCCCTGCCGGGGGAGGTGACGGTGCTGACGAGCCGGCCGGCGCCGGTGGTCGGCGACGGGTCGACCGCGACGGTGATATAGCGGTCGACCGCGACCAGCACGGCCGGCTGCGCCGGCTCGACGACGGCATACTCGCCGGCGACGAAGAGCTTGCCGGGGGCCGTGGCGCGGATCACGGGCGCCCCCGGACCGCAGGCGGCGCACCGCGGGCCGGGTCCTCCGCCGCCGTGCCGACGGGCACGAGGCGCGCGCCCGGCCCAGGCCCGGCCGACACGATCCGGCCCGCGAAGGCCTGCCCCAACCGGCCGACCAGCGCCTCTGACACCCGGGCGAGGTCGCGAAGTCGGCAGACGAGCACGACGTTCGGGCCCGCATCCGCCGTCGCGTAGACACCCAGTCCGCTGACACGCAGTTCCTCTGCCGCCTCGAAGACCATGAGGCTCTCCGGGCGCAGATAGCGGATGGGCGGCCGGCAGGCGGCGATGGCCGCGTGCATGCGCAGCGCGTTCGATTCGACCAGCTCGCCGAGCGCCGCCAGGTCGTCGTGCCGGAGCGCCTCGAGCGCCGGCCCGAGGTCGGCCGCGGCAGAGCGCACCCAGGCGGCGTAGTACGGCGACGTGTCGCGGGTGCGGCGCATCGCCTCGCGGCTGGAGACCTTCTTGCCGCCCACGTCGGCCACGACGATGACCATGCCGAGCGGGGGGCCCTCGACGGGGACCGCGTAAGACGAGGCGTCGTCGCCGGCCCGCCAGAGGGCGAGGCCCGGCACGATCGAGCGGCAGGCCGAACCAGAACCGCGCCGGGCGAGCCTGCCAAGGCCCGGCCGGTCGAGCCGTAGGCCGTAGGCCGACGAGGCAGCAAGAGCGAGCGCGGCGAAGCCCGAGGCGGAGGAGGCGAGGCCGGCACCGGTCGGCACCGCGTTGCGGGTGCGGACCCGTGCGTGCAGAGGCTTCGCGCCGGCCCGGCCGGCGAGGGCGCGAACGAGGTCGAGGAAGGCGCCGACACGGTACGCCGTCGTGGGGCCCGCCGGGCGCCCGTCGAGCTCGACGACGTCGCGCGTGAGGCCGGTATCCGGCGTGACCGTCGTCGTCGTCGGGAATACGTCGAGGGTGAGCGAGAGGCTGCCGGCCGCGGGGAGGACGAGGTCGTCGTCCTCTTTGCCCCAATACTTGATGAGCGCGATGTTCGGGTGCGCGAGCGCCGTCGCCTCTGCGAGAGCCGGGGTCACGGGGCGCCAAGAATCCAGGTGGCGGCGGCGCCGGCCGCGCGAAGAGCTTCGGCCAAGCGCTCGGCAGCCGCGCGGCCTTCGGCCAAGGCAAGGATGCAGCCGCCGCGGCCGCCGCCCGTGAGCTTCGCACCGAGGGCGCCGCCCTCCCGCGCTGCACGGACGAGGTGGTCGAGGCCGGGGCTGCTGACCGTCAGGCGGATGAGCAGCGTGTGCGCGGCCGTCATAGCCGCCCCGAGAGCCGCCGTGTCGCCTGCGACGAGGCTCTGTGCTGCCTCGGCGGTCAGGGCGTCGAGGTCGCCCAAGACGCCGCGCACGCGGGCCTCGTCGGCGGCCTTCAGCCGACGCACCGCGGCCACCGCCCCGGCGGTGCCACCCGCTTCGCCCGTGTCGGCCACGACGAACACCCCGCCCGGCCCTGCCGTAAGCGGGCTCGAGAGGCCTGCCTGAAACCAGATCGCGCCGGGTGCGAGCACGGCCCGGGCGTCAAGGCCGCTCGGCGTGCCGTGGGCGACACGTTCCGCAGCCTGCACGAGCGCGTAGTGCTCCTCTTCGCCCAGCTCCGCCTCGTAGGCGTCGGCAATCGCCTGGCTGATGGCCGCGGCGACCGCCGCGCTCGATCCGAGACCGCGGGCCGGCGGTATCCGCCCGGAGATCCGCAGGCGAAAGCCGGTCGGGCCGGCGCCCACCAACTCCAGCGCGGCGGCTGCCGCGGTGGCGGGTGCCGCGAACCGCGGCGGGATGTTCTCGAACGACCCGGAATAGAGAGCCGACTCGACCCGCGCCGGCCCGTCGGCAGGCACGACCTCTGCGGTGAGCGTGAGGCCGGGCACCGGCAGCGCGATCGCGGGCCCGCCGTAGACCACCGCGTGTTCCCCGATGAGGATCGCCTTCGCATGGGCACGTGCCGAGGCTGCGCGGGCCGGAAGGCGGATCACGATAACCTCCAGCGCGCCGCGTGAGCAGAACTTTTTGAGTATACCCAGGAAGCCCGGCCCGGCGACTTGCTAACCTATTGCCCGGTATGCCACACGAACCGCTGCACCCGACGCACGGCCGCCACGCGGCCGTGCCGGTCTCTCCCCGTCGCACGCCACACCTGCATCGTGCCGGGCCGGCCCGCCCGGCACGCGCCCGGCCGGTTCCGCTCGCGCCGACCCGCCAGGGCGCCTCCCCCGCCGGGGCTCATCGGCACGTGTTGACGCGCTCCACGCCGGCGTGGGGCATCGTGACGCTGTCGTTGGCGCTGACGGCGGCGCTCTCCCTGCCCTCGACGGCGGCCGCGCACGCCGAGGAGATCACGGCTTCCGGGGCTCACGTGCCGGCACAGAGCTTTCTCGTCGCCGGATACGTGCATTCCGCCCAACTGGGCCACGACGGGCTCACCGCCGAGGCGGGCAACATCGTCATAACCTTCAGCACCAACGCCGACTGGGCACGTCTCGTCTTGGTGGACGGCGGCTGGCCGCTCACACAAGAGAACGTCGACTTCATGCTGCGCTGGATGAGGCAGGAGAACGGCCCGCAGAACTGGTGGAACCGCAACAACCCGCTGAACAACGGCTACGGCTCGGGCGGCGGCGCCGGCTTCGGCAGCTACGACAACCTGAAAGACGCGGCGCATTACGTCGCCGCGAACCTGCAGCGCGGCTACCCGGCCGTCGTCCAGGCATTGAAGGCCGGCACCTCCGCCGACCGGACCGCCCAGGCCATCTGGGCGTCGCCGTGGGCCTCGAGCCATTACGCATACGGCGCGCACTGGAGCAGCGCCCCCGTGCCGATCGTCGCCGCCCCCGCGTTGGCGTGGTAAGCCTGCCCACCCGGCAGAAGGGCGGGCGGGTAAGCTGCCTGTGGCGGGGGCCTCGAGGGAGCATCGATCTGGGTGAGCGGCACGGTTTTAGGCGACCCCATCACCAACGACACGATCCCCGGCGGCGCCGTGCGGTCTGCGTCGGTCAGCGTGATCACGCCCACCCTCGCACAGCCGTCTCGCACCCGGCTGCTCGCTGACGTCTACGCGGACCTCTCGGCAAGTGACGTCTCCTGGGAGTGGGTCATCGCCGTGGATGGCGACAACCCGCCGGAGGTGCCCGAAAGGCTGCGCACCGACCCCCGGGTGAGAGTTCTCACCATCGGTCGGCGGGTGGGTGCCGCCGCGGCCCGCAACCTGGCCTTGGGGCTCGCGCACGGCCGCTACATCACCTGTGTCGACGACGACGACCGGCTGCCGGCCGGCTCGCTGAAGTCCCGCCTCGCGGCCGCCCACTCCTCGGGAGCCGCCTGGGTGGCGGCGCTTCTCGCCGACGAGCACGACGGCGCCATCGAGGTGTGGGACAGCCCGATCGCGCGCGGCACCCTCGGCCCGGGTGACGTGTGGCGCGCGTGGGCCTGCCCGTGCCTGCCGTTCCCGATCGGCCCGACCACGCTCCTCGTCGACGCCGGGCTGCTGCGCCGTGTCGGCGGCTGGCAGGGCCTGCCGCAGGCGGAAGACTTCGGCATGGCCTTGGCCGTGACCTCCGCCGCACCCGGCGAGATGCTCGACCGGGTGGTGTACATCTATCACAAGCATCCCGGCCAGACGATGCGTCGGCACGACTTCGACGACCTGGAGCCGTTGGTGCGGCACATCACGTTCGAACGCGGCCGGCTTCTGGCCGAGGCGAACCGCAAAGCGGTGCCGTCGGCGATGCCGTCGTCAGCCGTTGTACGGCACCACGGTGCGCCACTCGCCCCGGTCACCACGCGTCTCACGCACCAGTTCGGAGTAGAGCCCGGCGATACGCTCTGGCGCGAACGCGCCCTCGCCGATCAGGCCGTCGATCGTCACCGTCGCGCAGTGCACACCGTGAGGCGCCAGCTCGCCGGCCATGGCCCGCACGAGGACGCGCAGGGCGGCCTTCTGCAGACCGAGTGACGGGGCCCCCGGCGTGGGGTTGTCCGCGGCGCCGGAACCCGTGGCGAGGATCGTTCCTCCCCCGCGTTCCATCATGGCGGGCGCCACTGCCTGGGCGATGGTCAAGAGGCTCGCGGTGCCGACCCCGAGATCGGCAAGCAGCTGGTCCGGTGTGAGGTCGAGCGCCCCGGCGTCACGCCAGGTCGAGATGTTGTGCACGGCAACGTCGATCGCCTGGACTTCGCCGGCCAAGCGATCGATCGCGGCCCTCAGTTCGGCGGGGCGGGCGACGTCGGCCGCCGCCCAGTGCGTCTCGATCCCTTCGGCAGAGAGCGCCTCACCGAGGCGGGCGACGCCTTCCGCCCGGCGGGAGACGAGGGCGGCGGCGTACCCGTCTCGCCCGAACCTGCGGGCGATGGCCGCCCCCAGACGCGGCCCGGCTCCGACGATCAACACTGCTTTGGAACGTGTACCCATGCCTCCACCCTAGGGTTCGCCCGAACAGGGCAATACGACGTAACACAGCGGCCCGCACCAAAGCCCGCACGAGAGGATGGTCTTTGAGGGCCCGGCGCCCCGTGAGCGACAAGAGGAGAACAGCACGATGCACAAACCTGGCGCCCTGGGCGCCGTGACGTTGGCCGTCGCCGCCGCATTGGCTTTGGCCGGATGCTCGTCGGCCGGCTCCACGGGATCGCCCGCCGCCACATCGGGCTCCACCGCCGCTTCGGGATACGACGCGAACGCGACCATCCAAGTCGGCTCAATCTACGCACCGCAGAACCTCGACAACACGGCGGGCGGCGGGCAAGGCGTCACCGAGGCGCTGAACGGCAACGTCTACGAGGCGCTGTACAAGCTGGGCGACGACGGCAAAGTCACGCCGCTCCTGGCCTCCGCCGAAAAGCACTCCGCCGACGGGCTGACCTACACCTTCACCCTGCGACACGGCGTCGTGTTCCATTCCGGGCAGCCGCTGACCGCCCAAGACGTGAAGTACAGCATCGAGAAGGTACTGGCCCCCGCCTCGCAGTCTGCCCGCAAAAGCGACCTGCAGGTCATCAAGTCGGTCGCGACGCCGAACGACGATACGGTCGTCATCACGCTGTCGAAGCCCTCCATCTCGCTCACCTACAACCTGAGCTACGTGTGGATCATCCAACGCGACGCCAAGAACCTGAAGACCACGGAAGACGGCACCGGCCCTTACACGGTCACGAACTGGAATCCCGGAACCTCCCTCACGCTGACGCGCTTCGACAAGTACTGGGGCACGCCGGCCAAGAACAAGCAGGTGACCTACACCTACTACAAGGACGCGACGGCCGAGAACAACGCGCTCTTGTCGGGGCAGCTCGACGTCGTCACAAGCGAGCAGGGCCCTGACGCTCTCAGCCAGTTCGAGAACAACCCGCAGTACAAGGTCAACGACGGCTCGTCGACGACGAAGCTGCTCCTCGCGTTCAACGACCGGGTGGCTCCGTTCAACAAGACCGCGGTGCGCGTCGCGATCACCCGGGCCATCAACCGCCCGGCCCTCCTGAAATCCGTATGGGGATCATACGGGCAGGTGACCGGGTCCATGGTTCCGCCCACCGACCCGTGGTATCAGAACCTCAGCAGCGTTTATCCCTACGACCCTGCGAAGGCGAAGAAGGAGCTGGCTGCCGCCGGCTACCCGCACGGCTTCAGCTTCACGCTTGTCACCCCGAACTACGACCCGCACCCGCAAGCGGCCGCTTTCATCAAGCAAGAGCTGTCGAAGATCGGCGTCACGGTGAAGATCGAGATCGTGACGCCCGACCAGTGGTACACGAAGGTGTATCAGAACCATGACTTCGTGGCGACGATGCAAGAGCACGTCAACGACCGCGACGTCGTCTGGTACGGCAACCCCGACTTCTACTGGGGCTACAACAACCCCAAGGTGACGTCGCTGATCGACCAGTCGGAGGAGGCACCCTCCCCGGCGGGCCAGACCGCCGATCTCAAGAAGGCGAACCAGATCATCGTGAAGGATGCAGCCAGCGACTGGCTCTACCTTTACCCGCAGATCGTGGTCGCGAAGTCGACGCTCAAGGGCTACCCGTTGAACGGGCTAAACTCGCAGTTCTACGTCTACGACATCACGAAGAGCTGAGCGCGGCACCACGGAACCCGGGCGGGCGGCCCGGGTCGATCCCCGCCCGGAGGAGGGCTGAACGACGGCCGGATACATCCTCCGCCGGCTCGCATTTCTGCTCGTCTCCCTGGCCGCCGCCTCCATCGTGACGTTTCTTCTGCTGAGGCTCCTGCCGGGGGACCCGGCGAACGCCCTGGTCGCGGTGGGCGCCACCCCGGCCCAGATCCAGGCGGCACGGCACGCGATCGGCTCCGACCAGCCCGTGCTGCAACAGTTCATAACCTGGGCGGGCCAGATGGCGCGGTTCGATCTCGGTACGTCGTTCACGAGCGGCGTGGCCGTGGGACCGCAGATCGTCACGCGGATGGCCCTCACGCTGCCTTTGACCCTGATCTCCTTCGTGGTTGCCGTTCTCATCGCCGCGCCGGTCGGTTTCGTCGCGGCCCGCTACCGCGAGCGCTGGTTCGGGCTGGCGGCCTCGGCGCTCTCCCAGCTGGGCCTCGCCGTGCCCGTCTTCTGGATCGGCATCCTGCTCGTCTGGCTCTTCGCCCTCGGTCTGCATGTGCTGCCTGCCGGTGGGTTTCCCGAACAGTCCTGGGCCGACCCGGCCGACGCGGCGCGCTCCCTCGTCTTGCCGGTCGTGACGATCGCCCTCGTCATGTCGGCGTCGATCGCCCGGTACGTGCGCTCGGCCTCCATCGAGGTTATCGACAGCGACTTTCTGCGCACCTTTCGCGCGCTGGGTGCCAGTTTCGGCGGCGCGATGCTCCGGCACGGCCTGAAGTCGGTGGCCGTGCCGCTCACCTCCGTGCTGGGCATAGAGCTCGCCACGACGTTCCTCGGCGCGGTGGTCGTCGAGAACGTCTTCGCCCTGCCGGGCCTCGGCAGCATGCTGGTGAACGGCATCGCCGCGCACGACTACCCGACGATCCAAGGCGTGATCCTCGTGACGACCCTGCTCGTCTTGGTCGTCGGCTTCCTCGCCGACCTCGCGCAGAAGCTGCTCGACCCGCGACTGCGAGGATCTCTGCTGTGACGTCGAACATCGAGGCCCACCAGGTTCCGGCCGGCGCACCGTCCACCGAGCCGCGGCGCCAGAAGGGCGGGCGCCGGCGACGATGGTCGACGACGGGCACCGTCGGCGCCGTGCTCGTCGGCGCCGTCGTCGTGATCGGTGTCGTCTCGCTCTTCTACCTGCCGTATCCGGCCGCGCAGCTGGGCGGCGGCCGCCTGGCCGGTCCCTCCGCCCAGCACCTGCTCGGCACCGACGCGCTCGGTCGCGACCTGCTCTCGCAGTTCATGGTCGGCGCCCGCATCGCCCTTCTGGCCGGGGCGGGCTCCGCCGCCCTCGGCGGAACTCTCGGCATCGTCGTCGGCCTCGCCGCAGCGTTCTGGAAGACCTGGGCCGACGACGGGGCCGCGGCGGTGCTCGACGTTCTCATCGCCTTCCCGTCGCTGCTCTTGGCGATGCTCGTCGTGGCCGCCCGCGGGGCCACGCTCGGCTCCGCGATCCTCGCGATCGGCCTGGCGATCGCAGCCATCGTCGCCCGGCTCACACGGATCCTCGCCAAACGGGTGCTCGGCCGGCAATTCGTGCTGGCGGCCCGCACGTCGGGGACGGGCTGGTTCGGCATCATCCGACGCCACATCCTGCCGAACATCTGGCCTACTCTGGCCGTGATCGTCGCCTTGCAGTTCGGGTTGGCCGTCTTGGCCGAGGCGAGCCTGTCCTACCTCGGCCTCGGCGCCCCGCCCCCGAACGCCTCGTGGGGCAGCCTCCTGCACCAGGCGCAAGGCACGGTCTACGTGGCGCCGCTCGGCGCGATCATGCCCGGCATCGGCCTCGTCGTGCTCGTCCTGGGCGTGAACCTCTTGGCAGACGGCATGCAAGACGCCTTCGACCCGGTGGGCGGCAGGCGGTGAAGGCCCCTGGCGCGAACGACGCCGTGTTGGAGGTGCGGGGCCTCACCGTGCAGACGGCGCAGGGCCTGACCCTCGTCGACGGGCTCGACCTGCACGTGGCCGGCGGCGAGCGCTTCGCGGTGATCGGCGAGTCGGGCTCGGGCAAGTCGGTGACCGGGCTCGCGGTGATGGGCCTCCTGCCGCAGGGCCTCACCGTCCGAGGCAGCATCCGAGTCTGCGGCGAAGAGGTCGTCGGCGCGCCGGAGCGGCGGCTGCGGCGGCTGCGCGGCTCCCGGGTGGGCATCGTCTTCCAAGAGCCGCTCACCGCCCTCGACCCCTTGACGAGGCTCGGCGCGCAGCTGGGGGAGGCCCTGGCCCGGGCCGCCTCGGCAGAGGGCCGGCGGCTGAGGGGCGCGGGGCGCAGGCGCGCGGTGCGGGAGGCGCTCGAGGCGGTGCAGATCGATGACGCCGATCGCCTGGCGCGGGCGTACCCGCATGAGGCCTCCGGGGGCCAGCGGCAGCGGGTCGCGATCGCGATGGCGCTCGCCTGCAAACCCGACGTGTTGATCCTCGACGAGCCGACCACGGCCCTCGACGTGACGGTGCAGGCCGAGGTGCTGGGCCTCTTGCGCCGCCTCGTGGCCGACAACGGCATGGCGACGCTGTTCGTCAGCCACGACCTCGCCGTGGTCGCCGCGATGGCCGAGCGGGCGCTCGTCTTACGGGCCGGCCGTGCCGTCGAGACCGGCGAGGTCACGACGCTCCTCACGGCACCGAGGAAGGCTTACACGCGCGAGCTCGTGGCGGCGGCACGCGCGCTGGACGACAGCCTGGGCGACGCCGGCCGGGCGCCCGGCCCTGAGGGGTGGTCGTGACATGACGGCCTTATACCGATTGGAAGACGTGGGTTTCCGCTACCGCACGGGCGGCGACGTGCTTGACGGCCTCTCGTTCCGGCTGACGCCGGGCGAACACCTCGGCATCGTCGGCGAATCCGGCGCCGGCAAGTCGACGCTCTTACGTTTGTTGCTCGGCCTGGCGCCCGTGACCCGGGGCCGCCTCGTCGCCGACGGGCGTCCGCTCAACCCGCGCGACCCGGCCCAGATGCGGGCGCACCGCCGCTTCGTGCAGCCGGTCTTCCAAGACCCGTACTCGTCGTTGGACCCTCGCCAACGGGCGGGCCGCATCGTCGGCGAGCCGCTGCGCTCGTTGCGCCTCGCCGACCGGCGCTCGGCCGACGCCCGCGCCCGCGCCGCCCTCGCCGAGGTGGGGCTCGGCGACGACGCGGCAGAGCGCTACCCCGACCAGTTCTCCGGCGGCCAACGCCAGCGCATCGCCATCGCGCGCGCCCTCGTCGCACGCCCCCGGGTGCTGCTCGCCGACGAGCCGGTCTCGGCTCTCGACATGGTGACGCGCGGGCGGATCATCGACCTTCTGGAACGGATCGGCCGGGCACCGGGCGGGGGCACCCCGGGAGAGCGCACATCGACGACCACGAGCGATGTGCCGGCCGCGCGACAGGCCGAGCGGGCGCTCACGATGGTGATCGTCTCACACGACCTCAGCATCATCGCCCGGCTGTGCAGCGTGGTCCTGGTGCTTTACCGCGGGCGGGCCGTGGAGTATGGACCCACCCGATCGGTCTTGGACTCCCCCGCCCAGCCATACACCCGCAAGCTCCTTTCCAGCCTGCCTCGGCTGCCGCGACCTTGACACGACAGCCGTCTCCCGCCCTGACACCCGGATGCCTCGAGACTCCTGCACCGTACCCGGCGCCGAGAACCCTCCCCGGGACAGGGGGCTCTCGGCCGGCGCGCAGAACGCGGCCGTTAGGATGGCCCTGCACGCCCCGCGTTCCTACGGCGCCGGCGCGACGAACCCGTTCTCGCGCCTGCCTTATTCACGAGATGACCTACCGGTGACAACGAATCCTGTTCTGACGGCACACGCGCTCCATAAGTCGTACGGCGCCGGCGAGAGCCGTTTCGATGCCCTGAAGGGCGTCTCCTTGACGGTTGAGGAGGGCGAGACGGTCGCGATCGTCGGCAAGAGCGGCTCGGGCAAGTCGACGCTCATGCACCTGCTCGCCCTGCTCGACACCCCCGACGAGGGCGAGTTGTTCCTGCGGGGCAAGAATGCCCGCACGCTCTCCCGTCGAGAGACCAACCGCCTGCGGAACAGGGATTTCGGTTTCGTCTTTCAGCAGTTCTTCCTCACGCCGGGCGCGTCGGTCGTCGACAACGTGATCCTGCCGTTGAAGATCGCGGGGGTCGGCTCGCGGGAACGCAGACGACGCGCGCTGGAGGCGCTCGACCAGTTGGAGTTGGCTGACAAGGCCAAGAACAAGGCGACGGACCTCTCCGGCGGCCAGAAGCAACGCGTCGTCATCGCCCGGGCGCTGGTGAACAACCCGACGATCATCTTCGCCGACGAGCCCACCGGCAATCTCGACACGGCGACCGGGACGCTCGTCGAAGACATCTTGTTCTCGTTGAACGAGAGGCAGGGCATCACGCTCGTCATCGTCACGCACGACACCGAGCTGGCGGAGCGCTGCGGCCGGCGCATCTTCATCAAAGACGGCCTCGAAGATCCGACGCAGGCGCGACAGGAGGTGGAATCGTGAAGTTCCTCGACCTCTTACGCTCGGCGATCGGCAACACGTTCCGCAGCAAGCTGCGTACCACGCTCACCGTCATCGCGATCTTCATCGGCGCGTTCACCCTCACGATCACAAGCGCCATCGGCACGGGCATCTCCAACTACATCGACACGCAGGTCGCCTCGATCGGCTCGACCAACATGCTGACGGTCACGAAGAAGGCTGACGCGCCGCAGGCCGCGGGCTCGGGCCCGGCCAAGTACAACCCCGCGCAGGCGACCGATTCCAGCGGGTTCGACCGCGGCCCCGCTGCCTCGGGCGCCGTGCTGAGCAAGGCCGACCTCACGAAGATCGCCCGCGTCAAAGGCATCACGAGCGTGCATCCGGTCGTGCAGATCTCGCCGAAATACATCGAATACGCCAACCACGGCAAGTACCAGATGACGGTGAACATCGCGGCCACGTTCACGAAGGCCGACCTTGCCGCCGGGAGCCAGCTGGGCGACGCCAACACGAACGAGGTGCTGCTGCCCACGTCGTATCTGAAGAACCTCGGTTTCGGGGGCGCGCACTCCGCGGTCGGCAAGCAGGTCACCATCGCGATCGACGACTATCAAGGTGTCGAGCATCGCGTGGACGCCACCGTGGTCGGGGTGCAGAACACGACCCTCTTGAACGGCGGCGTCGGCCTGAACCAGAACCTCACCGACCAGCTGAGCGAGGTGCAGGCGACGGGTCGGCCCGCCACGCTCGCACCGGGTTACGCCGTGGCGATGGCGCATACTGCCAAGAACCCGACAAGCACGCAGATCGACGCCATCAAGAAGACCCTGTCGGCCGAAGGCTATACCGGGCTCACCGTCGCCGACCAGATCGGCGCGTTCCAGACGGTCATCGGCGGCATCATCGGCGTCTTGAACGCGTTCGCCGTGATCGCCCTGATCGCGGCCGGGTTCGGCATCATCAACACACTCTTGATGAGCGTGCAGGAGCGCACCCGTGAGATCGGCCTCATGAAGGCGATGGGCATGGGCGGCGGCAAGGTCTACGGGCTTTTCAGCATGGAGGCGGTCTTCATCGGCTTCCTGGGCAGCGCCATCGGCGCGGCCGTCGGCATCGGGCTCGGCTCGCTGATCAGCAACGTGCTTTCAGACACGGTGCTGTCGGGCCTGCCCGGCCTGCACGTCATGCAGTTCGCGCCGGCCTCGATCGTCACGATCATCCTCGTCGTCATGGCGATCGCGTTCCTGGCGGGAACCCTCCCCGCGCGCCGGGCGGCCCGCCAGAACCCGATTGACGCGTTGCGCTACGAATAGGTAGGGCGCCCGAAGGCCCGAGTAAAGAACGCCCGAAGACCCAGCCGCAGTTGCATCCCGCGGGCATCTGTGGCTCGCCCGACGCTCTCACAAGGCCACGCGAGCGCCTCGTGCCTGTCGTCGCGACGCCGGCGTAACACGATGTTCACACCCGGGCCGATCCCGTCATCGACGGGAAACACGCGCGTGCCTCGGCCGAAACATCCCCCGGGCACAATCACCTTCTAGGCAAGATCACCGAAGGCCGGTGAGCGCGCCCCAGGAGGTGGACCATGGTGTTCGACACGACGGTGCAGGCGCTTTCCGCGCTCGCCCCATCCTCTGCGCCGGCGGCAGCCGAGGCGGCGGTCTCACCCGCCGCGGTGGACTCCCTCTGGCTGCTCGTCGGGGCGGGCCTCGTGCTGTTGATGACCCCGGGAGTCGCGTTCTTCTACGGCGGCATGGTCCGTGCGAAAAGTGTCATCAGCATGATGATGATGAGCTTCGGCTCGATGGCGGTGGTCGGAGTTCTGTGGGTGCTCTACGGCTACGGGTTCGCCTTCGGGCGCCCGATCATCCCGCACGTCTTCGGCAGCGCCGACTTCGGCATGGCGAGCCTGCTCGGGCCGAACGGTACGACACCGAACATGTCGGGGCTCTCGTTCGCCGGCTTCCAGGCGACCTTCGCGATCATCGCGGTCGCGCTGATCTCCGGCGCGATCGCCGACCGGGCGCGGTTCGGCGCCTGGCTGTTGTTCGTCGCCGTCTGGGTGAGCCTCGTGTACTTTCCGGTCGCCTACTGGGTCTTCAACCTGCGAGACGGCTGGATCGCGAGCGTGCTGCACGTCAACGACTTCGCCGGCGGCACCGCCGTGCACATCGCGGCCGGGTCGGGCGCGTTGGCGTTGACGCTCGTCTTGGGCAAGCGCATCGGCTTCGGTCGCGGCATGTATGAGCCGCATAACGTTCCGTTGACCCTGCTCGGCGCGGCGCTCCTGTGGTTCGGCTGGTTCGGCTTCAACGCCGGCTCCGAGGGAGCGGTGGACGGCACGACGGCGCTCGTGTGGGTGAACACGCTGGTGGCGCCCGCAGCCGCGATCCTCGGCTGGCTCGGGGTGGAGCGGCTGAAGAGCAAGCGGATGAGTTCGATCGGGGCGGCGTCGGGCGCCGTGGCGGGCCTCGTCGCCATCACCCCGGCCTGCAACGTGCTGACACCCCTCTGGGCGATCGTGCTCGGCGCGCTGGCGGGCGCCGTATGCGCGTTGGCGATCGACTGGAAGTTCCGCTTCGGTTTCGACGACTCGCTCGACGTCGTCGGCATCCACATGGTCGGCGGCATCATCGGAACACTCTTCGTCGGGGTGGCCGGCATGACACATGTCGACGGCGACCCGAGCAAGGGTTTCTCAAGCCTGCTCTATGGCGGCAGCTTCCGCCAGCTGGCCGTTCAAGCGATCGCCGTCGTCGTCGTCGCGGTGTTCGTGTTCGTCGTCACCTACCTGATCGGCTTCGCGATTCAGAAGACGATCGGGTTCCGCCTGCCGGCAGGCGCCGAGTCAGCCGGAGTCGACCTCGCGGTGCACGGCGAGGTGGGCTACGCCCTGGCCGACATCGCCGAGGCTCCCGCGGGCGCACAGCCCTGACCTCCGCCCGGGCTCTCCTCCCCTGGTCGGCATCGACGAGGCGGCCTAGCATGACGGTTGTGCGCGCCTCGCGTGACATCGGGCTGCGGCCGCTGGCCGCGAAAGCGCGCCACCGACATCTCGAGGAGGAGATCATGGCCGGAGAAAAGATCAGCGACAGCATCTCGCTGGATGACGCACGACGGGTCATCGACGGCGCGATCGCGCGGGCGATCGAGATCGGGCAGCCGCAAGACGTGGCGGTCGTCGACGCCGGCGGCAACTTGAAGGCTCACGTGCGCATGGACACGGCGAACGTCGGCAGCATTTCCATCGCGATCAACAAGGCCTATACGGCGATCGCGTTCCAGTGCCAGACCAAAGACCTGACCGCCGCGACGCGGCCCGACGGGAGCCTGTTCGGGTTGAGCGACGCGCACGGCGGGCGCATCGTGATCTTCCCCGGCGGCATCCCCCTGGTGCGTGACGGCCACATCGTGGGCGCGGTCGGCGTCTCGACGGGCTCCGTCGAGCAGGACCAGACGGTCGCGGAGGCCGGTGCCGCCGCGTTCTGAACGCGCACGGCCCGCGCTACAGTAGCGGGATGACTTCGGGGGAATCGATCGTCTCTGTTCGAGACTTTCGCATGGACTTCGGCCGGCAGACGGTCATCCACGACCTGTCGTTCGAGGTGCACGCGGGGGAGACGTTCGGTTTCCTGGGCTCGAACGGGTCGGGCAAGACGACGACCATCCGGGCGCTCCTCGGCATCTACGAGCCGACGGCGGGCACACTCCACATCCGCGGCCGCAGGTTTCGGCCGAACAGTTCGGGTCGGCTGGGCTACCTGCCGGAAGAACGAGGCCTCTACAAAAAAGAGGCTGTCATCGACACGATGACCTACTTCGGCAAGCTCAAAGGCATGAGCCAGGCCGTGGCCCGGTCGTGGTCGCTCGACTTCCTGGCAAAGGTCGGCCTTGCCGAGAAGGAGAAGGTGCGGTTGGACAAGCTCTCGGGCGGCCAGCAGCAGAAGGTTCAACTCGGCGTGACGATCATGAACCAGCCGGATCTCTTGATCCTCGACGAGCCGACGAAGGGGTTCGACCCCGTGAACCGCCGGCTGCTCATGGACATCATCGAGGAGCAGAAGCGCTCCGGCGCCACCGTGGTGATGGTCACTCACCAGATGGAAGAGGTCGAGCGGCTCTGCGACCGCATCGTGCTCTTGAAAGACGGCCGCTCCCGCGCCTACGGCACCGTCGCCGAGGTTCAGGAGCAGTTCGGCGGCACGACGGTCACGGTGCGGCACGACGGGGAGCTGCCCCGCTCGGAAGACTTCGAGGTGCTCTCGGATGCCGACGGGGCGGCAGAGCTCGCCCTCGTGCCGGGCACGGACCTCGGCCGGCTCCTGGCCTCGTTCGTGCGGGCCGGGGTCGGCGTGTCAGAGTTCACGCCGCACCGGCGCTCCCTCGACTCGATCTTCGTCGAGGTCTACGGCGAGAGCGCCGGGGAGTAAGGGCGCGATGGCTGAGCGCAACATCGGCACCGTCATACGCTTCGAGGTCGTGCGCACCCTTTCGAAGCGGCGCTTCTGGGTGGCGACCCTGTTCGTTCCGGTGGTCCTGGCGATCGTCTTCGGCCTGGTCGCGGCCTCGAACTCCAGCACGTCGAACGCGGCCGATGCACAGAAGAACGCGCACTTCTCGTTCGAATACTCCGACGCCTCCGGCTTGATCGCCCCCGCCATCGCGCGGGCCGCAGGCGGCACCCTGCAGGCAAACGCCGCCGAGGGTGTCGCCGACGTGAAGTCGGGCAAGACCGATGCGTTCTTCCGTTACCCGGCCGACCCGCAGCGGCAGACCATCCGTATCGCGGCGCAAGATGTCGGCGTCTTCGCGAACGGCAAATACGACGCCGTCGCCCAAGCCGTGCTGAAACAGAGCGTGGAGCAGAAGATCGGCAACCCGACGCTCAGCGCCCTCGCCGCGACGACCATCCGCACCGACACGGTCACCTACACCTCGGGGGCGCGGGCCGGCGGAATCGCCTCGATCATCCCGCCGATGCTCTTCCTCGTTCTCTTCTACCTGGTGATCCTGCTGCTCGGCAACCAGATGCTCTCCGCCACCCTCGAGGAGAAGGAGAACAGGGTCACCGAGATGATCCTGACCACGATCGAGGCCCGCAGCCTGATTCTCGGCAAGGTCGTCAGCCTGTTCGCGGTCGGACTCGTGCAGATGCTCGTCTTCGCGATTCCCGTCGTGATCGGCTACGTCTTCTTGCGCGACAGGCTGAACTTTCCCTCGCTGAACCTCGCCGACCTGATCTTCGACCCGGCACGGATGATCACCGGCGCGCTGATCTTGATCGGCGGGTTCGCCCTGTTCACCGGCGCGCTGGTCGCCCTGGGCGCCGTCATGCCCACCGCCCGCGACGCGGGGCCCATCTACGGGGCCCTCATGATCCTGATCTTCATCCCCTTCTACGCGATCGCCCTCATCGTCTCCGACCCCCATGCGGCCATCGTGCAGATCTTCACCTTCTTCCCCCTCTCCACGCCGATCACCGCCCTCTTACGCAACGCCTTCGGCAATCTCGGCGTGGGCGAGACCGTCGCCGTCATCGCCGAGCTGTACATCGCGGCGACGCTCGTTCTGTGGCTGGCCGTGCAGCTGTTCAAACACGGCTCGATCGAATACACCCGCCGCGTGAACATCCGCGCGGCTCTCGGCGCCGGGCGGCGGTAGCGGCAAGGGCCGAGGGCCCCACGGCAAGTTGACCCCTCCACCTGCGGGATGCGACGATGTCCACGCCGGTCCAACGTCGTCGATGTCAGGGAGTTGCGCGTGTCGCTCGGGTATCTCGTGGGGCTCGACGTGGGCACGACCGGCGCGAAAGCCCTCGTCTCGACGGCGGGCGGCCAGACGCTCGCGCAGGGGCACGCCCGGCTCGACTGGCAAGCCACGAGGTGGGGCGCCGAGACCGCGGCGCAAGCCATCTTCGACGCGGCGCTGGAGGCCGTGCGACGCGCCCTCCGGCAGGCCCCTGCCGGCCCCGTCGCGGCGATCGGCATCGCCAGTTTCGCAGAATCCAGCGTGCTCCTGGGCGATACGGGCGAGCCCGTCGGCCCCGTCATCGCC
>DASTNL010000122.1:0-2593 GCA_035720905.1 Microbacteriaceae bacterium | reverse complement strand
TTTCTGGGAGTCATCCGCACAATCCCGGCACCCCGACCGGGTGCCGCGAGCCCGACCAGACGGCTCACGCCGCGGCCGGCCGGCCCAGACGATTGGTCAAGAGGTAGGTCGGCAAGGCGCACACGGCGATCATGACGGCTGCGTACGGCGCGGCCGCCGGATAGTCGAGATTCGTCGTGTCCGTCCAGATCACGGTCGAGAGAGTCTGCAGCCCCGGCGGGGCGAGCATCAAGGTGACGGTCAACTCGTTCATGGTTCCGAGAAAGACGAGCGCGGCGGCGGCCCCGGCGCCCGGGCCGATGAGCGGCAGGACGACCCGGAGAAAGGCGCGAAACGGCCCGACACCCAGTGATCGTGCCGCCTCGGGCAGCACGGCCGAGACCCGGGCCATGCTCGCGCGCACGCCGACCACCGCCAGCGGCAAGAACACGATGACGTAAGCGATGACGAGGAGGGCGGGCGTCTGGTAAAGGGGCCGAAGATAGCGGATGCTCAACACGACGAGGGCGAGCGCCACGACGACACCCGGCAGGCCGTGTGCCAAGTAGGTCGCCCGATCGATGAGGAGCGCGAGCGCGCTGCGATGACGCACGACGAGAAGGGCGACCGGCAGCGCCGCCGCCGTGGTAGTGAGCGCGGCCGCCAGCGACAGGCCCAGCGAGGTTGCGACCGCGGCACCGAGCGAGTCGAGGGGCAGCCGCCCCGTGCGGCCATAGGTTATCCAGTACGCGATGATGCCGGCCGGCACGCCGAGGGCGGCGACGGTGAGGGTGCCGAGCCCCGTCATGACGAGGGGCGTCGTCCGGCCGAGACTCCGGCGACTCTGGCGCCTGTCGACCCCGCCACCGACGTGCGCGTAGCGGCGCCGGCCGCGCACCCGCAGCTCGGCGATGAGCAACACGAGGCAGGCGAAGACGAGAACCATGGCGAGCATGGAGGCGACCGGGCCGTCGAACGTCAGGTTGTACTGGTCGTAGATGGTCGTGGTGAACGTCGAATAGTTGAGCATGGAGAATGCGCCGAACTCGGCGAGCGTCTCGAGCGCGACGAGGAGGGCACCGCCCGCGAGAGCCGGCATCGCCTGCGGCAGCACCGTGCGCCAGAAGATCCGCCAAGGCCCTTGGCCGAGCGAGGCGGCCACCTCCTCCAGCGCCGGGTCCATGTCGCGCAACACCGCGGCCGTCGGCAGCAGCACGAGCGGATACGTCGCGAGCGTCATGACGGTGAACGCGCCGAGAAAGCCGGACATCGCCGGCAGCACCGAAACCCAGGCGAACGCCGAGACGAAGGCAGGCACCGCGATCGGCAGCGGCAGGAGAACCGCCCAGAACCTGCGTGCGGGAAGCTTCGTGCGCTCCAGGAGCCACGCCCCACCGCCGCCCAGCACGATGCCGGCCGCGACGACGGCGAGCGTCAACGAGAACGTGTGCCCGAGAAGGGCCAGGGTTGCAGGCTTGGTGACGAGCCGCCAGGTCGGCAGCCAGCCGGCACCGGCCGCCTGCCCCACGACGTAGCCGAGCGGCGAGAGGGCGAGAAGCCCGACGAGGCAGGCCAGCACGGTGAGGGAGACCGGACCGCGCGCCCGGCGCCGCCCGGGGCCGGCCGTCTTTCGACCCTCCGGCACCGGCTGCGCCCGGGGGCCGGGCCTGGCCGGCGCCTCCCGCCTAGTCACACCGCGAACCCGGCCTGCTGCAGCATGGCGACGCTCTGCGCCTGGCCTTCGCCGAGCTTCAGGCGGCTGAGTGTGGGCGGGTCGATCTGGCCGAACGGTTTCAACTGTCGGTTCGGGGAGACCTCCGGATTCAGCGGATATTCGAAGCTCTGGTCGCGGGCGATGACCCGCTGGCCGGCCGGGCTCGTGATGTATTTCAGAAACTTCTGCGCGGCGGCGGCGTGCGGCGCCGACTTCAGCACGGCGGCTCCGGAGATGCTGACGAGCGCGCCCGGATCTTCGTGCCCGAGGTAGAGCAGGCGGGAGGGAAGCGTGTGGGACTTCGTCGTCGCCCGCACCTGGAACCAGTAGTAGTTGTTGATGAGGCCGATCGGCAGCCGACCCGCGTCGACGGCCTGCAAGATCGCGTCGTGGCTGTTGTAGATCTTCGCGTTCCTCTTCAACCCGGCCAGCCACGCTTTGGTGGCCGAGACGCCTTTCATGAGACGCACCGCCGTGACGAGCTCTTCGAAACTTCCGCTGGTCTGCTCGATGCCGATTTTGCCGCGGAACGCCGGTTTGGCGAGGTCCATGATCGAGGTCGGCAGGCCGCCACCGGAGATGAGGGCCGGGTCGTAGACGAGCGTCACCGCGCGGGCCGTCACGCCCACCCAGTCGTCTTTGGCCGAACTGTCGGCGGTGGGCACCTGGGCGAGGGTGCCCGGGTCGACCTTCGCGAGAAGCCCCTTGGACTGCACCGTGGTCAGCACCGGGGAATCCTCGGTGTAGAGCACGTCGGCCGGCGACGAGGAGCCCTCGGCGATGACCTCGTTGGCCAGCTGTTGGTTGTCGCCGTTCTTGACCTTCACGCGAATGCCGGTGGCCTTCTCGAACGCCTCGACAAGAACCTCGGTCGTCTGCGGATGCTGCCCGTTGTAAAGG
>DASTNL010000121.1:0-9600 GCA_035720905.1 Microbacteriaceae bacterium | reverse complement strand
CCGAGACGCCCTGGCCGAACATGGTGGCGAACTTGGTCTGCGCGCCCCAGGTCTGGTAGGGATTCAGAATGCCCGCGCTCTCGCCGGGGAATTTGATCGCCGGCGCCTGGCCGACGCCGAACTTGCGCATGTAGTCGTAGCGCGTCTTGTCGTCGAGCCGTTGGCCGAGCGTCGAGATGCCCGTGTTCGACGAGTTGACGAGCACGCCGGTCAGAGTCAGCGGCCACGGCGCGTGGTAGTACGCGTCGTAGAGCGAGGCGCCGCCCGGGGAGGTGAAATGGTACGGCGCCAAGACCCGGGTGAGCGGCGTCGCAGCACCCTCGTTGATGAGCGCCGAGGCCGTGATCGCCTTGAAGACGGAGCCGGGTTCGAACGGTGCCTGGAAGGCGCGGGACCCGCGGTCGGCGGCAGGGGTCGCGCCCGGGTCGTTCGGGTCGACGCTCGGGTATTCGGCGACGGCCTTCAACTGGCCCGTCTTCGCGTTCATGACGGTCACGATGCCGTAATTGCCGCCCAGCTCCTTGACGTTCTCAGCGAGCTTCTGCTGGGCGAACCATTGCAGGTCGGCGTCGAGCGTCAGCACGAGGGTGCCGCCGTTCTTCGCCTTCTTCGTGGTTCGGGTGGTGCCGGGGATCGGCACGTTGTCGGCGCCGCGCTGGTACACCTGGGTGCCGTTCGTGCCGGCCAGGCACGAGTTGTAGGCGTACTCCATGCCGGCCTGGGCCTCGCCTTGCGCCCCGACGAAGCCGACGATGTTGCCGGCGACCTGGCCGTCCGGGTAGATGCGCGACTGCACCCGTTTGAAGTAAAGCCACGGGATGTGGAACGCGGTCAGGGTGTCGAGTTTCGTCGCGTCGATGCCGTCGACGATCTTCGCGTACTGCGATTTCGGGTCCTGGGCGAGCGCCTGGTGGATGATCGAGAGCACGGCCCCACCCCCCAGGCCCGTGACCTTGCCGATCTCGTCCGCGTGCTTGTCGAGGTCGTGGTCGGTGATGGCGACGGAGGGCGAGATCTGCACGTTCCAGCGCAGCACCGTGCGGGCGAGGACGGTGCCGGTGCTGTCGACGATGGGGCCGCGCAGGCCGTTGATCGTCGTCGTCACCGAGCGGTCGCTCGTGGCCGCCTTCGTCAACTGGTTCGCCTGCACGACCTGCACGTTGACGAGCCGTAAGACGAAGAGGGCGACGATCGCCGCGGCCAGGATCGCGATGGAGAGGATCCGGCGGCGGATCGCGGCCGTCGTCCTCACTGCAGGGCCTCGGCGGGCTTGTTGCCGCGGCCGGGGGCCGCCGTCAGGGTGCCGCTCATCGGGTCACCGGAGAGGCCAACGTGCCGGTGAAGGGGGTCGTCGCCGTGGTGGCTGCCCCGGCCGCTCCGGCCGCCCGAGCGTTCTTCGGCGTCTTCTGGTCGAGGCCCGGCAGGAGGGCGTCGGGCACGAGGGATTTCTGCGCCACCGAATTGGCGGCGACCTTTTTGGCTGCCTTCGGCGTGCCGAGCACCTTGCCGTCCGACAGGCGAAGGTATGCCACGTTGGACGTGGAGACCATGCCGAGCGCGTGGGCCTTGGCGGCCAGGTTCTGCGGCGAGGAGTCGCGGGCCAGCGCCTCCGACGCGGCCTGATACTCCCGTTGCACGTGTGTCTGCGTGTTCTGCAGCGCCTGCACCGTGTAGGCGCCGCGGGTGACCATGAGGCTCACGAGCAGTTGGGCGGCGATGACGCCGAGGATCGCGGTGACGGCGGCAGCGGCGTAGAAGATCCGGGGGCGTTTCGCGCGGGTCACGCCGGGCACGATGGTGAGGTCGGTGCGGCGCTCCGGCGCCGCCGGGGCGTGCCAGGTCGATGACCGGCTGGTCAACGCACGGGGTGTGCTCATGCCTCGCTCCTTACTCGTTCCACGACCCTCAACCGCACCGAGGCGGCCCGGGGGTTGGATTCGATCTCCGTGGCGTCTGCCTGTTCTGCGCCGTGGAAGACGTTGACGAAGCGCGGCCGGTATGCGGGGGCCTCGACGGGCAGGCCGAGGGGTGCCCGTGACGCCGTGGCCGCGGCGAAGTCGCGTTTCACGATGCGGTCTTCCAGCGACTGGTACGACATGACCGCGACGCGCCCGCCCAGCGCCGTGCGTGCCAAGGCCTGCGGCAGTGCGTTCTCCAGCGCGGCCAGTTCGTCGTTGACCGCGATGCGCAGCGCCTGGAAGACCCTTTTGGCCGGGTGGCCGCGGCGGCGCACGGCGGCCGGTGTGGCCTCTTCGATGATCGCGACGAGCCTCGCAGAGGTGAGGATGGGCCGCGCTTCTCGTTCCGCCACGATCCGACGGGCGTAGCGCGTCGCGAGCCTCTCCTCCCCGTAGTCCCGAAAGATCCGGCTCAGCCGCTCTTCGGGGTACTCGGCCAGGATGTCGGCCGCGGTGCGGCTCTCGCCGGTGTCCATCCGCATGTCGAGCGGAGCGTCCTTGGCATAGGCGAAGCCGCGTTCCGTGCGGTCGAGCTGCAGGGAGGACACCCCGAGGTCGAAGAGGATCGCCGCGGCCGCGCTCTCGCCCGCGTCGTCCAGAACCTCGCCGATCTCGTCGTAGACGGCGTGTCGCAGCGTGACGCGCGCCTGATACGGCGCGAGCGTTCTCGATGCGACCTCCAATGCCTCCTCGTCGCGATCGATCCCGATGAGACGCACGTTGGGCAGGCGCGCGAGGATCTCCTTCGCGTGCCCGCCCATGCCCACCGTGGCGTCGACCAGGAGGGCGCCCTCGCTCTCGAGCGCGGGCGCGAGAAGCTCGACGCTGCGTTCCAGCAAGACAGGGATGTGGAGGGGAGTGGAGGTCATGGCGCCGGGCCGGTCCCTGCCCCCGGATCCCCATCCAGGTGACCTGGCGCCGGGGAAGTGGCGTCAGGGCGGCCGTGGCTGGGAGTCGGGGGCCAGGGGCTAGAAGAGGCCGGGGATCACCTCCTCCGCGGTCTCGGCGAAGGCGGCCTCCTGGGCCGCGAGGTAGGTCTGCCAGGCGACAGCGTCCCAGATCTCCACGCGGCTGCCCGCGCCGATGACCGCCAGGTCTCGGTCGAGCCCCGCATAATTGCGCAGCGGCCCCGGCACGGTGACCCGGTGCTGCTTGTCCGGCGTCTCGGCGCTGGCGCCGGAGAGGAACACGCGCAGGTAGTCGCGGGCCTGCTTGCTGGTGACGGGGGCCTGACGGATCCGGTCATGCAGAGCCTCGAACTCGCGCGCGCCGAACACGTAGATGCAGTGTTCCTGGCCGCGCGTCATCACGATGCCCTCCGAGAGCTCCTCGCGGAACTTGGCGGGCAGGATGATGCGGCCTTTCTCATCGAGCCGGGGGGTGTAGGTGCCGAGGAACATCGCCACCCCCCTGGTCCGTCCGAGCCGCCGTACGATTGCCCCACACTACTCCACTCTCATCCACCTCCTCGATGATTTCGGCGTCGTTTCCGATGTTCGGTGTGGCGCGTCCGACGGCGCCCCGGCGGGAGACAGAAAAA
This sequence comes from Microbacteriaceae bacterium, assembly GCA_035720905.1. GTDB lineage: Bacteria > Actinomycetota > Actinomycetes > Actinomycetales > Microbacteriaceae > DASTNL01. Next base: position 6,102 of record DASTNL010000121.1, on the reverse strand, counting down.
TAGGGCCGCAGCGTGTGCTGCGGCCCTTGCGTGAGGCCTTGGTGCCGGAACCCGGTCAGGCCATTTGTGGTGGGTCTGTCAGAGGCCGTCGCCGTGCTGGCGGCGGTCCCACCGGTCGTTCATGCGGTTCATGAAGCCCGGCGTGGTGGCGCGCGGCGGAGGCCGATGACCGCCGGCCTCGCCGGCCGGGCCGGAACGGCCTCGTCCGGGGGCGATCGTCAGCATGACCCCGCCGAACATGATGGCGAAGCCTATGACACCGACGATGGTCACCTGGAGGAACACGCCTGTGACGAGCACAGCGACCCCCAGCGCGATGGCGAGGACTCCGAGCACGACGGAACGGTAGGCCGGACGTTTCCCTTTGCCGCTCATGTTGGCGGCGAATCGGCCGTCACCTCGGTATAGGTTGCGCTCCATCTCGTCGAGGAGGCGCTGCTCGTGATCCGATAGCGGCATCTCTATCTCCCCCTCATATCGGGTTCAATGCCATTCTTGCCTAATTCTAGCTTGCGGTTTCTGGCTAGGCTAGGCAGGTGGCGCAAAGCACGACACTCACGGATCTTGTCCGGGACCGCGTCGTCGCCCATCTGGCCGCCCGTACTCCCATTCTGCTCGGTGTGGCGCCCGATCTGGCCGCGGTGACGGAATTCTCCCGGCAGTTTCTCGGCGGAGGCAAACGCTTCCGTGCCCGCTTCTGCCATCTCGGATGGGCGTCGGGAAAGGGTGACGGCGATGGGCACCCCGACGCCGTCGTCATCGCCGCCGCCGCCGCGTTAGAGATCTTTCATGCTGCGGCGCTCGTGCACGACGACCTCATCGACAACTCCGACACCCGCAGGGGCGGGCCGAGCGCCCACCGTCATCTGGAGGCGATGCACCGCTCGTCGGGTTTCGGCGGTGACGCGGCACGCTTCGGGCGCGCCGCTGCCCTCCTGACCGGCGACCTGCTTCTCGCCTTGAGCGATGAGCTGTTCGACGAGGCCGTCGCGGCCTGTCCGCGCCCGATCGCCGCCGCCGCGAAACGAGAGTTCTCCCGCATGCGTCTGGAGGTGACGGCGGGCCAGTATCTCGACGTTTTGGAAGAAGACGCCTGGGTCGTGCGCGACGACGACGATCAGCTCGCGCGCGCGTGGACGATCGCCGTCTACAAGTCGGCGAAATATAGCATCGAGGAACCGCTCGTCATCGGCGCGCTCCTCGGCGGGGCCGGTGAGCCGCAGATCGAGGCATTGCGGCGCTACGGCCGCCCGCTCGGCGTCGCCTACCAGCTGAGGGACGACCTTCTGGGGGTCTACGGCGACCCGGCCCGCACGGGCAAGCCCGCGGGCGATGACCTGAGGGAGGGCAAGCGCACGGTGCTCGTGGCTCTGGCCCGCCGGGCGATGACCCCGGCCAAGCGCGATCGGCTGGACAGCGTTCTGGGCAATCCGAAGGCCTCCGACGAGGATATTCGCGCGATGCAGGACGCCATCGTGACCTGTGGCGCCGTTCGGGAGTTGGAGCGGCGGGTGGAGTCGCACCTCGCCCGCGCGTCGGATGCCCTGGAGGGTGCGCCGTTCGACGAGGCGAGCGTCGGCCGGCTGCGGGAGATCGCCCGGTCGGCCGTGCACCGCGACGCCTGAGAGTCCGCGGCCTTCATCACGGGGCGTCCGGCGGTCGTGTCGGGCGGCGCGCTGCTCCGGCCGTCCGCGACTCGCTGCCGACGTGCGGCGAGATTCGGCGGTCGGGGCTCAGCCCAGGGTCTGGATGTTCCAGCGCACCATCTTGCTGCGGCCGTCGCGCAGCGCCTCGAGGGGTGTCGCGTCGAGGTCGTCGTTCTTCCGAAGGAGCCAGTCGACCGCCTCGTCGTTGTCGAACCCTGCGTCGGAGAGCGCGATAAGCGTTCCGCGCAGCTCCGGCAGCGGCTTGCCGTCGCGCACAAAACCCTGCGGTATGCGCGCCTTCCCCTGCACCCGGATCGCCGCGAGGCGGTGTTCCTCGATGAGCCGTCGCACCCGGCCGACGCCGACCGAGAGCATGCGGGCGGCATCGTCCAGCGTGAGCCATGAGTCCTGCACGAAGGTCACAGTAGCAGCCTGGGGCCTCGCTTCCCGGTTCGCGGCGGGCCGGGGCTCGCCCGGGAGCCGTGCGCTCACACCCTAGACTTCTGGGGTGACCACCGCGGCGAGCGACCCGATGATCGGCCGTCTCGTCGACGGCCGGTACCGGGTGCGTTCACGGATCGCCCGCGGCGGCATGGCGACCGTCTACTTGGCCACCGACTTGCGGCTGGAACGCCAGGTGGCGATCAAGGTGATGCACAGCTTTCTCGCCGACGATGCGGCACTGAAGGACCGTTTCGTGCAAGAGGCGCGCAGCGCCGCCCGTCTGGCGCATCCCAATGTCGTGAACGTGTTCGACCAGGGCCAAGACGACGACATGGCCTACCTCGTGATGGAGTACCTGCCGGGAATCACGCTGCGAGACCTGCTGCGTGAGCGGGGCAGGCTGACCGGTGCGCAGGCGGTCGGGATCGGTGTGGCCGTGCTCTCCGGCCTCGCGGCGGCGCACCGGGCAGGCATCATCCATCGAGACCTCAAGCCGGAGAATGTGCTCCTCTGCGACGACGGGCGCATCAAGATCGGCGACTTCGGCCTCGCGCGCGCCGCCAGTGCCGCGACGGCCAGCGGCCAGCTTCTCCTCGGCACGATCGCCTACCTCTCTCCCGAGCTCGTCACGCGCGGCGTCGCCGACACCCGCAGCGACATCTACGCGATGGGCATCATGCTGTACGAGATGCTCACCGGCGAGCAGCCGTTCCACGGCGAGGAACCGGTGCAGATCGCCTACCAGCACGCGAACGACTCCGTGCCGCCGCCGAGCCTGGCGAACCCGGCGGTCTCGCCGGAACTCGACGAACTCGTCCTCTGGGCGACGGCGAAGTCGCCGGATGCCCGGCCGGCCGACGCCCAAGTGCTGCTCGACCAGCTCTCCGACATTGGCAGTACCACATCGGGCGAGGTCTCGCCGCAGGCCACGCTCGTCTTGCCCGACGCCGGGGCGACCGCGGTGCTCACCGCGCCGATCGCCGCCCCCGGCCGGCTGCGTGGGCGCCCTGCCATCCCGGGGTCGAGCGGTAACCGGGCCTCCGGCGTCTTCGGCCCGGGCGCGGTGTTGGCCAAGCGCGCGTCACGCCGCAAGCTGCGCGGCTGGTGGGTGTTCGTCCTCGTCGTGGTGTTGGCCGCCGCGTCGGGCGGCGCAGGCTGGTACTTCGGCTCCGGGCCGGGGGCGTTCGTCTCGCTGCCGGGACTCGCGGGGGCCTCCCCCACCAGGGCGACCGCGGCTTTGACGAGGCTCGGCCTCGACGTCGGCCAGAGAACGGAGCATTCGCTGCGCGTGACGCGCGGGACGGTCATCGCGACCAGCCCCCGGGCGGGCACCGACGTGCGGCGCGGCAGCAAGGTCGTGCTGCGCGTTTCTTCCGGCCCCGCGCCGGTCACGCTGCCGAAGCTCGCCGGCATGACGGCGGCGCAGGCGACGAAGGCGCTCGCAGCCCTCAACGTGACGGTCTTGCCGGACCGGGACGAGGTCTTCGACAAGACCCAGGCGGGAACGGTTCTCCAGGCGAGGATGGGCGCCCGAGACGTCTCGGCCGGCGGCGCGGCACACGAAGGCGAAAAGGTGGCATTGGTCGTCTCGCTCGGCCCCGTGCCTGACGTCGTGGGCGAGAGCGAATCCGCCGCCTCCGGCGCTTTGAACGCCGCCGGCCTCGAGGTTGGGCCGGAGTCGAACAGCTACAGCGACACTGTTCCCAAAGACCACGTGATCTCGGCGGCTCCGGCGAGCAACCCGCCGTTGCACAAGGGCGATGCGATCATCCTCACGATCTCGAAGGGGCCGCAGCAGGTTCCGGTGCCCGATGTGACGGGCATGTCGATCAAAGACGCCGAGAAGACTCTCGCCCAGGCCGGCTTCCACGTGAACGTGAAGACGAACGTGCCGAAGCCCCTGTGGTCGGTGATTGACCCGGTGTCGACCGACCCGCCGGCGGGCACCCCCGTCGACAAGGGTGCGAAGGTCACGATCAACGCCCAATATTGAGCGCGCTCGCCGCCTCACCTGGCCCCTGCCCGGTGTCCACCGGGCGCCCGCCGGAGACTCAGTACTGCGTTGCCCGCAACTCCTCGGCGACGAGGAAGGCGAGTTCCAGCGACTGCATGTGGTTCAGGCGGGGGTCGCAGAGCGACTCGTAGCGGGTCTCGAGGGACTCCTCGTCGATGTGTTCCGAGCCGCCGAGACATTCGGTCACGTCGTCGCCGGTGAGCTCGACGTGGATTCCGCCCGGGTTCGTGCCCACCTCGCGGTGGACCGCGAAAAAGCCCCGCAACTCGTCGATGATCTCGTCGAAGCGGCGAGTCTTGTAGCCGGCCGGCGTCGTCATGCCGTTGCCGTGCATCGGGTCCGTGACCCAGAGCGGCGTTATGCCCTCACTCTTCGCCCGTTCGAGAAGCGGCGGCAACGCGTCGCGGATGACCCCGGCCCCCATCCGGGTGATGAACGTCAGCCGGCCCGGCTCCCGTTCCGGGTCGAGCTTGTCGACGAGGCGCATCATGGCGTCGCCGGTCGTCGACGGCCCGAGCTTCACGCCGATCGGATTGCGCACCCGGGAGAGGAAGTCGACGTGCGCCCCCTCTGGGTCGCGGGTGCGCTCGCCCACCCAGACGAGGTGCGCGGAGGTGTCGTACGGCAGGCCGGTGCGCGAGTCGATGCGCGTCAGCGGTCGCTCGTAGTCCATCAAGAGCGCCTCGTGGCTGGAGTAGAACTCGACGCGTTTCAGCTCGTCGAAGTCGGCGCCCGCCGCCTGCATGAACTTGATGGCACGGTCGATCTCGTGCGCCATGCCTTCGTAGCGCCGGTTTGCAGGGTTCGAGGCGAAGCCCCGATTCCAGCTGTGCACCTCGCGCAGGTCGGCGAAGCCACCCTGCGTGAACGCCCGGATCAGGTTCAAGGTCGATGCGGCGGTGTGGTAGCCGGCGAGCATGCGGGAGGGGTCGGCGCGTCGGGACTCCGGGGTGAAGTCGTAGCCGTTCACGATGTCGCCGCGGTAGGCGGGCAGCGTGACGCCGCCGCGGGTCTCCGTGTCGCGCGAGCGCGGCTTCGCGAACTGCCCGGCCATGCGCCCCAGCTTGATGACCGGCACTGACGCGCCGTAAGTGAGCACGACGGCCATCTGCAGCACCGTCTTCACGCGGTCGCGGATCTGGTCTGCGGTGGCGCCGGCGAAGGTCTCAGCGCAATCGCCGCCTTGTAAGAGGAACGCCTCACCCTGCGCGGCCTTCGCCAGGCGCTGTCGCAACTGGTCCACCTCGCCGGCGAAGACGAGCGGCGGCAGGGTGGCCAGCTCCGCCGAGGCGGCGTGCACCGCGGCCTCGTCGGGCCAGGGCGGCTGCTGTTTGATCGGCAGGCTCCGCCAATAGTCGAGACCCTCGATGACGTCCTTGTCGGGGGCAACGACGGGCTCTGTGGCTTGCACCGATCACGCTCATTTCACATCTCACCGCCTGACGACGGCGCCGGAGGAGAAGCCGTACCGGAGGGGATGTACCCGGTACGGCCAGGATTCTGGTGCTCAAGCTTATCGTGAAAGAGCGGCACGCCTCTCTTTGACGGTCGAGGCGTAAAGGTCGACGTATTCTTGCCCGCTCAACGTGCGCAAGGCATACATGATCTCGTCGGTTATCGAGCGCAGAACGAACCGGTCGTTCTCCATCCCCTCGAAACGGGAGAAATCGAGCGGCTCGCCGACGACCATGCCCACCCGCCGGATCTTCGGCAGGCGAGCCCCGATCGGCATCATCTCGCGGGTACCGACCATCACGACCGGAACGACCGGCACCTTCGCCTCCAGAATCATCCGGGCAATCCCGGTGCGACCGCGGTACAGGCGCCCGTCGGGGCTCCTTGTGCCTTCCGGATAGATGCCGAGAACCTGGCCGGCGGCCAGCACCCGCATGCCCGTGTTGAGGGCGGCCTCAGACGCCTTGCCGCCGGAGCGATCGATGGGGATCTGCCCCGTCGCGAGCATGAACTGTCTCGTCGCCCACCCCTTCAGGCCCCGCC
>DASTNL010000120.1:0-3526 GCA_035720905.1 Microbacteriaceae bacterium | reverse complement strand
ATACGTGTCGTTCGACGACTCCTCCTCGGAGTGACGCGCCTTCGCGCCCCGCGGTCGCCGTCTTATGCGGGCACGGCAGGCGGGTGGCCCGGCCGTAGCATCCGCTCGTCGCAGGCGGCCGCGACCTCGGGCGGCGCGGCCGGGTTCGCGGCGGCCCAGCCGCCGGCGGCGAGAAACGCCTCGGCCAGGTCACACCGGTCGGCACGGGCGAGGGCGACGACGATTTTTTTGCGTGCCTCCACCCCGCCCCAGATGCCGCCTGTGTCGTCGCGGTCGGCCTCGTCGGCCAGGTAGCGGCAGAGGCTGCGGAACGCGGCCCAGGCGGCAGGGGCCATGTCGGGGATGTGCTCGATGAAGCCGCTCAGGTTGTTGTTCAGCAGTTGGCGAAGCCTTTCTCGCCGAACGTCGGGTGTCGAGAGCCTTGCGAGCACGTCGAGGCTGTCGCGGGCGGCCCGTTCCTGGTCAGCGAGGTTTCTGACGTGGGCCTTGTCGTCCGTGATCGAGGAGCGGTCGTCGCGCAGCCGCCACATGACGCCGGGGCCGGCCAGCACGTCGAACCGGCGCGCGGCCGCGAACACGGTCATCGAGACGGCTTGGTCTTCGTAGAGCAGGCCGGGCGGGAAGCTGAGGCCCTGCCGCTGCCAGAACTCTCGCCGGTACACCTTGTTCCAGGCCACGGCGTCCACCAGCACCCACGGGGCTTCGGAGAGCGTCAAGCGGGCCCGGCCGCGGCGGTGGGCCGCGCGGATCCATGGCGCCGGGTGGTGCGCCGCCCCGGCCCGCCAGCGGCGGTAGGGCAGTACGGCAAAATCCGATCCGGTCTTGTGCAACGACCGGATCGCGGCCGCGTAGGCACCTTGGTCGACGAAGTCGTCGCCGTCGAGAAAGGCGAGAAACTCGCCTCGCGCAGCCCGGATGCCGGTGTTTCGCGCCGCGGAGAGCCCGCCGTTCGGGCGTCGGATGAGCCGGATGCGCGGGTCTCGCCACCGCCGCCCGCGCGCCACCGCGGCGCTCCCATCGGGGGAGCCGTCGTCGACGACGACGATCTCCAGATTGCGGTAGGCGCCGGCCCGCAGCGAGTCGAGGCACCGGCCGAGGTACTTCTCGACCCCCCACACCGGTACGACGACGGAGAGAAGGCCTTGCTGGTAGCCCGTTCGATGCCCGGCCCGCCAGAGGCGGCTGCGGAGCCCGATCGCCTGGCGCGCGGCCAGCCGTCGCAGCGCCGTCAGGCGGTACCTCATGCGGTCTCCCCTCAAGGCGGCGCCGGCCGGGCCGCCGCCTGATTTCCCGTGTCGATGCCCGGGTGCCCGGCGTGGCTACGACGCGACGGCTTGGAGGATAACTCCGGTGGGCGAGCCGATGAGGAGGACGATCGCCACCACGCGGAGGGTTATGAGGGCCGCCCCGGGCCGCCCCTTTCGCGTGGCGGCCAGGAGGAAGATCACGGCCGCCACCTGTGCTGCGGCCGACAGGTAGAGGAGGACGGGAATGTTGGCGACGGTCGCCACGACCGTACCGGCGACTCCGAGGTTCAAGAGCAGCACCTGTGTGAGAAGAATGCCGCGTGTCAGCGGGCGCCGGGCGACCGACGCCTGCGCCACCCCGAGGGCGACCTGGGCGGCGCCGCCGACCAAGACGATGTAGGCGACGGCCCAGCTGCCGACGTAGCTGGGGGTCGGGGCGATGATGGCGGAGAGGAGCCCGCCGCCCACCACGGCGACGATGCCGAGGATGAGGAACGCGCGGGAGCGCCTGTCCGTCCAAGCGCCCTGTTGACCGTATGTCGTGGCGTCGTTCGTGCTCACCGGGACAGCCCTTTCCCTCCGGCACCTTCGGCGGTAGAAGAGCGCGGTCCGTCAGGTCGTCGCGAACGCCTCGTCGTGTCGCTGCCGGCGCTGATAGTCGTTGTCATGGATTCGTTCCTCACCGCGGAGAGCTCTTCCCCGCCGTCGTCGTTCGTGCGCACCCGGATGGATTCGTGATGACACCAGTCTGGCGTCTGAAGCGGTGGCCTCGGTGGGTGCGGCACGCCCAGCGCGCCGGTGAAAATGCCGTTTGAGCGGCTACCGGAGGGCGGTCGTTTCGGCCACGATCGTACCTCTCGTCGACCCGTGAGCCCACAGAGAATACGAAAGGGGCTTGGCTCGCCTTCGCCTTGCTGTCGGTAGAACCTCAGAACCACGCTGTGACCTGGGGTTTCATCGTCAGAGCGAGTGACGGGAATCGAACCCGCGCCACCAGCCTGGAGAGCTGAGATTCTCCTATGTCATTTACCTGCAGCTACCGTGTGTTACATCTAAACGGGTCGGCACTCTCCAGTGATCCCCAGTTACAGCCAGTGAGCATGTGAAAAAGGAGAGTAAACGGAGAGCCACCCGACAGCTTCCGAGGACTCACCTCGACAGCGAATCGCCTCAGTGGAATCGTGGACCCACAGAACAGGAAGGCGACAATGGGACTCTTCAACTCCGGCTCCAACCAGGCCTACGAGCAATACCTCCCCGTCCCCCCAAAGAAAGCATTCGAAGCACTCTGCCAGGCTGTCGACAGCGGGTCCCAGTTCACCCTCAAAGAAGCCGACGACTTCGCACTCACCGCGATCTTCACAAGCGGCATTTCCCTCGCCACCTACGGGCAACGCTTCAACGCCCAGATCGTACCGTCAGGAGACGCATCGAGCCTCCGCGTCACCGCCGTCGCGAAGGTCGGAGGGTCACTGTTCAACGCGGCACGCGCACAGAAGCTCGTCGACGCGGTCTTCTCAGGCGCGTCCGATCTCCTACGCCCTCAGGCACGACGTTGACTCGCCGTCACCGCACGTGGAGGCGTTGGCTCGTCGTCGCTTACATCGTCCTCGCTGTAGCTGGCGGCGTGCTCATCCTTATCGGTGATCTCGTCGGCGCCGCACACGGTAACGAAGGCCAAGGGATCAGCGCGCCGGGTGTCTGGCAGGATTACACCGGTGCCGCGACCTTCATTCTCGCCAGCATGCTCGCCGCCGTGCACATGATCGTCGCCGCACGAGACACTTACGTGGCCAGGTCACACGACGAGATCGAGGCAGCCAGAGCACGTCGCGCGGCCGAGAGAAAAGAACGAGCCGCATGGGTCGCCATCCAACGCCAACGACGAGCCGACCTGAAAGCGGCAAAGCCCCAGCGAAGCGACGCCGAGAACGCTCTCATGGCTGCCTGGGTCGGCAGTGGCGTTCTCGCAGTCATCCTTATAATCGCTGGCGTCGCACTCCTTGCAAACTCGAGCTCCAGCCTGGATGGCACAACGGTTCACGGCATAGGAGAACTCGTGTGGGGAGGTTCCTTCGCCAGCATCTTCATCATCGCCGGCGCCGCACATCTTGCCGTCGCCGCCGTGAAACATGAGATAAAGGAGGCGGTCGAGAATGTCACGTCACGTCTACCGGAGGCGTAGCCAGCCACGCAGGCTCGACGCTGCAGCCCTTCCCGTCATCATCGTCCTGTTCCTCGGCACCATCGGCGTCGGCTTCGCCCACCCGATCATCGCC
>DASTNL010000119.1:0-13113 GCA_035720905.1 Microbacteriaceae bacterium | reverse complement strand
ATCGGCGTCATCGCCAACCAGCCGAACGCGATGGCGGGCACGCTCAACATCGAGGCCGGCGAGAAGGCGTCGCGGTTCATGCGGTTCTGCGACGCGTTCGGCATCCCCATCGTCACCCTCGTCGACGTGCCCGGCTACCTGCCCGGCACCGACCAAGAGTGGAGCGGGGTGATCCGCCGTGGCGCGAAACTGCTCTACGCGTATGCCGAGGCGACGGTGCCGCTCGTCACCGTCATCACGCGCAAGGCGTACGGCGGGGCCTACCTCGTCATGGGCTCCAAGCAACTCGGCGCCGACCTCAACTACGCCTGGCCGAGCGCCGAGATCGCCGTGATGGGCGGGCAGGGCGCAGTGAACATCCTCTACCGCACCGAGCTGAAAGAGGCGCAGGCCCAGGGCCGCGACATGGCCGAGGTGCGGGCGCAGCTTGCACACGACTACACCTACAACATCGCGAGCCCCTACCTCGCGGCGGAGCGCGGCGAGCTCGACAGCGTCATCGAGCCGGCCGCGACCCGCATCATGGTCACCAAGGCGCTGCGCACGCTGCGCACGAAACGACGCGCCGCGGTGCCGAAGAAGCACGGGAACATCCCGCTATGAGCGGCCGCGAGCAGGGGGCGGGCGACTCTTCGGGCCGCGGGGCCAGGGGCGACGCGCCGCAGCCGCCAGTGCTCGACGCCTCCGACCTGGTCTTCGAGACGCCGAACCTCACGCCGGCCGAGATCGCAGCCACCACGGCTGTCGTTCTCGCGGCGGCGAAGGCCCAGGCCGCGGCCACCGTCACGAAAGGCCGCGACCCGGGGGCCGGGTGGCGGCACAGCGTGCGCCACACGCCGGCCCTTCGGGGCGCGGGCGAGGGGCAATGGGCCCGGCAATTCCGGGCGCTCTGACCCGCCGCCCGACCCGACGGGAAAGGCCCGCGAGCCACGCTTCTCGGCCCTGCACGACAGCGTGGATCCGACCGGTAAAGAAGGCGAAAAGACCCTTTACAGAACGGCCCCTGCGGCGCACTATAGTAAGGACACGGCGGCATCTAGGCCGCCAGCCGAGCGGGGTCATCCAGGCTGAGAAGCCGCCCTGCGATCGGCCGGCCGGGGTGGTATTCGGGTTACCACCCCGGCCCTTCTCTCGCTCCGATCCGGAACCCGTTTGCGGGCGCCGACCGGCCGGTCACCGCCGGCGACGCTCGGGCGGGCGGAGGGTCGCGACGGCCTCGACGTGATGCGTGTGGGGAAAGAGGTCGAACGCGCGCACCTCCTCCACCTCGAACCCCGCCGCACGAAAGTACCCCAGGTCACGAGCAAGGGCGACCGGGTCGCAGGCCACATACACGACGCGGGCGGGTGCGATTCTCACCAGGTGCCCGACCACGGCCTTGCCGGCCCCGCTGCGCGGCGGGTCGAGCACGACGACCCCCGCCGCAAGGCGCGCCCGTTCGTCGGCGGAGGCCACCCGCCCGAGCCGTGCGAGGTAAGGCTCGACCGGGGCCCCGACCGCCGCCACCCTCGGCCAGCGCGCCAGGTTGTGCCGAGCGTGCCGTGTCGCCTCGTCGGCGGATTCGACGGACGTGATCGTGCCGTCGGGGCCCGTCTTCGCGGCCAGCGCCGCGGCGAAGAGCCCCACCCCGCCGTAAAGATCGAGGTGCGCGGCGCTCGGGTCGAGGTCTCCGAGCGCCGCGGTCACCGCGTCGAAGAGCACCCCGGCCGCCCGGCGATGCACCTGCCAGAAGCCGGCGGCGTGCACCTCGAACGAATGCCCCGCCACCCGGCGCCGGACGACGGCGTGTCCGGCTGGAAGGGTGTGCCATTTCTCCCGCGCGCGCGGCCGGCGCCGGCCGGTGGCGGGGCCCCGGCGGTAGGCCAGCACCGCGGCACCGTCGTCGGCCACGACGTCGACGGCCCGGGCGCCCGCCAGGCGCTCGTCGGCCTCGCCCCGCCCCGGCAGGGGCGCCGCCTGCGCGACCTCCGGCACCGCCAGCGGCAAGGAGCCGACCTCGACGACCCGGTGGGATCGGCCGGCGTACGGCCCGAACCCGCGCGGGCCGGCATGCAGGCGCACCTTGGTGCGCCACGCCAGGCCGCCGGCCGCGTCGTCCCCCGGGGCGGGGGCCACTTCGACGACCCGCTCCAGGCCGGCGAGGCGCGAAAGCGCCTCGCCCACGACCCGCCCCTTCAGCGCCCGTTGATAGGGCAGGGCGATATGGCCGTATTCGGCGCCGCCCGGCCGCGCCGAGGGATCGCGCTCGAGGCCGGCCTCCGGCCACACGTGCGCCCGGCGGTACGGCGACGGCTTGAGGACCCGAACGGTCTGGGCCCGCCAGAACCCGTCGTGCGTCGTGTCGACGAGCCTCGCCTCGACCCGCTCCCCGTCGATCGCGTCAGAGACGAACACGACCCGCCCCTCGTACCGCGCCACGAACTCGCCGCCGTGCGCGGGGTTGCTAGGCTCGAGCTCGATGATGTCGCCGGGTTCACCGGCGCTTCGCCCCGCTGTCTCGGCCACCCGTCGAGCATGACACAACGAACGGCCCGATGTCCTTCTACCTCGCCTCGACCTCGCCTGCGCGCCTGGCGACCCTGCGGGCGGGCGGCGTGCAGCCGGTCGTCATCCCGTCGCACGTCGACGAGCTGGCCGTCGTGGCAAGGGCCGAGGCGGCGCGCGGCCGCCCTCTCGCGGCGGCCGAGGTCGTCGCGGTGTTGGCCGAGGCGAAGGCGAACGCCGTGGCGACGATGCCCGGCCTCGACGGCCTCGTACTCGGCTGCGACTCGGTCTTCGAGGTCGGCGGCACGATCTACGGCAAGCCGCACACCCCCGAAGAGGCGCTGCGCCGGTGGCGGCTGCAACGCGGTGCGACGGGCACGCTCTTCTCCGGCCACCACCTGATCGAGATGCGGGGCGGCACCCCGGGCGCCAGCGTCAGCGAGGTGGCGAGCGCCGTCGTGACGTTCGCGGGCGACCTCGACGAACAGGAGATCGACGACTACGTCGCCACCGGGGAGCCTCTCGAGGTGGCCGGCGCGTTCACGATCGACGGCCTGGGCGGGCCGTTCATTCGCCGAATCGAGGGGGATCCCAGCACCGTGGTGGGGCTCTCCCTCTCGACGGTGCGCACCCTCGTGCGCCGGCTCGGCGTCTCGTGGACATCCCTCTGGGCGAGAAAGTTGTAGACACTTCACAACGTTCACGGATAGCTTTGTCGACGTCCTTTGAAAAAGGTGGCGTGCCGGGCCCATAGGCTGAGGTTCGTGCCACATATTTCCAAGGTTCTGGTCGCCAACAGGGGAGAGATCGCCGTGCGGGTCATCCGGGCGGCCAGGGACAGCGGAATCTCATCCGTCGCCGTCTACGCCGACCAAGACCGCGGCGCGGTGCACGTGCGTCTCGCCGACGAGGCCTTCGCGCTGGAGGGCACGACCAGCGCCGAGACCTATCTCGCGATCGACAAGTTGATCTCCATCGCCCACCGCAGCGGCGCCGACGCCGTGCACCCGGGCTACGGCTTCCTCTCCGAGAACGCGCATTTCGCCCAGGCCGTCATCGACGCCGGCCTCATCTGGGTCGGTCCCCCGCCGCAGGCGATCGAGCGGCTGGGCGACAAGGTCTCCGCGAGGCACATCGCCGAGGCGGTCGGGGCGCCGCTGGCGCCCGGCACCCTGAACCCCGTCTCTGGCGCCGCCGAGGTGCTGGAGTTCGCTGACCAGAACGGGCTGCCCGTCGCGATCAAGGCGGCGTTCGGCGGCGGCGGCCGCGGCCTCAAGGTCGCCTACACAAGGGCAGAGATTCCGGAGCTCTTCGACTCGGCCTCCCGCGAGGCGGTCGTCGCGTTCGGCCGCGGCGAATGCTTCGTCGAGAAATACCTTGACCGGCCACGGCACGTCGAGACCCAATGCCTGGCGGATGCGGCCGGGGGCGTCGTCGTCATCTCCACCCGCGACTGCTCCCTGCAGCGCCGGCATCAGAAGCTCGTCGAAGAGGCGCCGGCGCCGTTCTTGACCGACCGGCAGAGGCAGATGCTGTACACCTCCTCGAAGGCGATTCTTCGGGCGGCGGGCTACACGAGCGCCGGCACCTGCGAGTTCCTCATCGGGCGGGACGGCACCGTGTCGTTCCTTGAGGTCAACACCAGGCTGCAGGTGGAGCACACCGTCTCGGAGGAGGTCACGGGCATCGACCTCGTGCGCGAGCAGTTCCGCATCGCGGAGGGCGGCACGCTCGACTACGACGACCCCGAGCCGCGCGCCCACTCGTTCGAGTTCCGCATCAACGGCGAAGACGCCGGGCGCGGGTTCCTGCCGTCGCCCGGCCCCGTCACCGTCTTTCAGCCGCCCGCCGGCCCCGGCGTGCGCGTCGACAGCGGCGTCGTCGCGGGCGACGTCATCACCGGATCCTTCGACTCGCTGCTCGCGAAGCTGGTCGTGACGGGCGCGAGCCGCGACGAGGCGCTGCGCCGCGCCCGCCGCGCCCTCGCCGAGTTCGAGGTGGCGGGCCTGCCGACCGTGCTGCCGTTCCACCGCAAGGTGGTCTCGGACCCCGCGTTCGCGGGGCACGACGCGGCGCAGTTCGCCGTCTACACCGACTGGATCGAGAAGGGCTTCGACAACGACATCGAGCCGTGGAGCGGCGAGGCCGCCGGGGAGCCGCCCGCCGCGTCGCGGCACCGCGTCGTCGTCGAGGTCGACGGCAAACGCATCGAGGTGAGCTTGCCCGACACCCTCCTCAGCGGCGGCCCCGTCGTGCCGGCCGCGCCGCGCCGCCGGGTCTCCGGCCCCGTGCACAGTGTCAGCGGCGACTCCGTGACCGCCCCGATGCAGGCCACCGTCGTGAAGGTCGCAGTCGACGATGGCGACGCGGTCGTCAAGGGCGACCTCGTGATGGTGTTGGAGGCCATGAAGATGGAGCAGCCTCTGACCGCCCACAAGGACGGCACCGTCTCCGGCCTCGACGCCGCCGTCGGCGACACCGTGCCTTCCGGGCGGCTTCTCCTCAACATCGTCTGAGGGCCCGGGCGGCCCGCCGGCCGGTCAGCGCACGATATGCATAGCACGGGCCGCGTCGGAGAGTGCGCCCGAGAGCGACGGGTAGACGGTGAAGGCCCGGGCGACCTGGTCGACCGTCAGGCGATGCTCCACCGCGAGCGCGAGCGGAGCGACCAGCTCGCTCGCCTTGGGCGCCACGATGACCCCGCCGATGACCGTGCCGCTGCCGGTGCGCGCGAAGAGCTTCACGAAACCGTCGCGCAGGCCCATCATCTTGGCCCTGGCGTTCTGACGCAACGGCACCTTGCAGATGTCGCCTTGCGCGATGCCGTCCTCGATCTGCTTCTGGCTGAAGCCGACGGTCGCGATCTCGGGCTGCGTGAAGATGTTCGAGGTGACGTTGCGCAGCTCGATCGGCTTCACCTCGTCGCCCAACGCGTGGAAGACGGCGGTGCGGCCCTGCATCTGCGCCACCGACGCCAAGGGCAGAAGGTCGGAGCAGTCGCCCGCCGCGTAGATATTCGGTATCGAGGTGCGGGCCACCCGGTTGACGCGGATGTGGCCGGAGGGCGCCAGCTGCACCCCCGCCTCTTCCAGCCCGATGCCTCGCGTGTTCGGCACCGAGCCGACCGCCATGAGGCAGTGCGTGCCGGTCACCTGCCGCCCGTCGGTCAAGGTGACGAGCACCCCGTCGTCGGTGCGCTCCACCGAGGCGGCGCGGGAACGGGAGAGCACGGTCATGCCCTCGCGCTTGAAGACGCCCTCGATGAGCGAGGCCGCGTCGGCGTCTTCGTTCGGCAACACCCGCTCCCGGCTCGAGACCAGCGTCACGGTCGAGCCGAGCGCGGTGTAGGCAGAGGCGAATTCCGCGCCGGTCACGCCGGAGCCGACGACGACGAGCTCGCCGGGAATGGCGCTCAGGTCGTAAAGCTGCTTCCAGGTGAGGATCCGTTCGCCGTCCGGCACCGCCGTGTCAAGAATGCGCGGGCTCGCGCCGACGGAGACGACGATCGTGTCTGCCTCGATCCGATCGAAGTCGGTGCCGCGACCACCCGTCCCGGTCGAGACGATGAGGGCGCCCGGGCCGTCGAGCCGGCCCTCGCCCGCGACGATGCGCACCCCGGAATGCACGAGTTCGGTGCGTACGTCTTCCGACTGCTGGCGGGCCAGCCCGAGCAGGCGCTTATTGACGGCGGCCAGGTTCACGGCGACCTCGGGGCGTATCGGCTTGCCCTCCGCCGAGCGCGCGAAGAACTGCACACCCAGCTCGGAGGCGTTGCGGATGCCGTTCGTCGCCTCCGCCGTGGCGATGAGGGTCTTCGACGGCACGACATCGGTCAAGACCGCGGAGCCGCCCACGCCGCTGCGCTCCACGAGCGTCACGTCGGCGCCGAGCTGCGCGGCCGCGAGCGCAGCCTCGTACCCTCCAGGACCACCTCCGAGAACCGCGACGGATTGTTTTCGCTCGAACTCGAAGGCCATTGCCCCATTCTCGCTAACATGAGCAGGCTGCGCGAACCGACGCGGCCGGGCGGGCGGGCGGCCCCGGCGGGCGCGCAATTTAGACTACGGACGTGGCTGACACGAACCCGCAGAACAACCCGCTCGACGACCCCGGTGCCGACCCCTTCGCCGTGGCCCAGGAGGCCGCCCGGAAGATCTCGCAGCTGACGGGCGTGGCGCACCACGACATCGCCCTCACCTTGGGCAGCGGATGGGGCAAGGCCGCCGACCTCGTCGGCGAGACGACGGCGACGATCGACGCGGCCACGGTGCCGGGCTTCAGCCGGCCGGCCCTGGCCGGGCACAGCGGCACCCTACGTTCCGTGCGCCTGGCAGACGGCCGGCGCGCCCTCGTCATCGGCGCCCGCACACACTTCTACGAGGGCCACGGGGTGCGCCGCGTGGTGCACAGCGTGCGCACGGCGGCCGCTTGCGGGGCCCGCACCATGGTGCTCACCAACGGCGCGGGCGGCATCCGCCCACACTGGGCGCCCGGCACGCCGGTGCTGATCAGCGACCACATCAACCTGACGGCCGCCTCGCCGCTGGAAGGGGCGACGTTCGTCGACCTGACCGACCTGTATTCGTCGAGGCTGCGCGGCATCGCCCGCGAGATCGAGCCCGGCCTCGACGAGGGCGTCTACTGTCAGTTCCGCGGGCCGCAATACGAGACGCCGGCAGAGGTGCGCATGGCGCGGGCGGTAGGCGGCGACATCGTCGGCATGTCGACGGCGTTGGAGGCGATCGCCGCCCGCGAGGCGGGCATGGAGGTTCTCGGCCTTTCTCTCATCACGAACCCGGCGGCCGGCATCACGGGCGTGCCGCTCAGCCACGACGAGGTGATCGAGGCCGGCCGGCGGGCGGAGCCGGTGATCGGCGCGCTTCTGGCCCGCATCGTCGCGCGACTCTGACCCCGGGCGCCTGGGCGGGCCCGGCTCGCCAAAGCAAAGAAGGAAGCACCGGCCTGACAACAAGGGCGAAAAGCCTGAAGGGACACGAGATGGCAGAGGCCGACGAGACAGAAGCGGCGTTCTTCGCGCGGGTGCGCGCCTGGCGGGATCAAGACCCCGACGACGAGACCCGGTCGGAGCTGACCGGGCTGCTCGAGGCCGCGGAGGCCACGGACCCGCCGGCCGGGGCGGGCGCGGCCGCGGGGCGCTCTGCCGCCTTGGCCGAGCTGCACGCACGCTTCGATACCCGGCTCGCCTTCGGCACGGCCGGCCTGCGCGGCGAACTGGCCGCCGGCCCGAACCGCATGAACCGGGTGCTCGTCTGCCAGGCTGCGCGGGGCCTGGCCGCCTACCTGCTGGAAAAGGCCGGGCTGCCCGAAAAGCCCGGCCCGACCGAAACGCCGACGCCCTCCGACAGGCCCGGCCCTGCCCGGCGCCCGTCGGTCGTGATCGGCTACGACGGCCGCAAGAACTCCGCCGTCTTCGCCCGGGACACGGCAGAGATCATGGCAGGCGCCGGCATACGCGCCATTCTGCTGCCGCGGCTTCTGCCCACCCCCGTGCTCGCCTTCGCCGTGCGTCACCTCGACGCCTCGGCCGGCGTCATGGTGACGGCAAGCCACAACCCGCCCCGCGACAACGGCTACAAGGTGTACCTGGGCGGACCCGACGCAGGCTCTCAGATCGTGGCGCCCGCCGACGGGGAGATCGCCCGGCACATCGGCCTGGCGGCGAACGAGAGCGTCGCCCGGATGCCGCGGAGCCTCGACTACGAGACGGCCGACACCGCGCTCGTCGACGCCTACGTGGCCCGCGCCGCCGAGGCCGCCCGACGCCTGGCGGGCGATGCCGCGCTCGGCGACGTGCGGGTCGCCTACACCGCGATGCACGGCGTGGGCTGGGCGACCGCCCGGCGCGTTTTCGCCCGGGCGGGCATCCCCGAACCGGCGGTCGTCGCCCAGCAGATCGAACCCGACCCGACCTTCCACACCGTCGCGTTCCCGAACCCAGAGGAGCCGGGCGCGATGGATCTGGCCTTCGCGGCGGGCCGCGAGACCCACGCCGACCTCGTCGTGGCGAACGACCCCGACGCCGACCGGCTCGCGGTGGCGATTCCCGACCCGGGGCCGGCCGGCTATCGCCGGCTGAGCGGCAACGAGGTCGGCATGCTCCTCGGCTGGGCGATCGCGGAACGCGGCCGGGGCGAAGGCGTAAGCGCACACGACACCCTCGCGGTCTCCATCGTCTCCTCCCCCGCCTTGCGGCAGGTCGCCAGCCGATACGGCCTGGGGTACGAGGAGACGCTGACCGGCTTCAAGTGGGTCTCCCGCACGCCTCGGCTGCTCTACGGCTTCGAGGAGGCTCTGGGCTACCTCGTCGACCCCGACGCGGTGCGCGACAAAGACGGCATCTCGGCGGCGGCCGTGTTCCTCACGATGGCGCGGCTTCTGGCAGCCCGCGGCGTGACGATCCAAGACCGACTCGACGAGTTCGCTCGCACGTTCGGCTATCACGCCTCCCGGCAGCTGGCGATCCGCGTGGCCGACCCGGCCCGCCTCGCCACCATGATGCGCCGGCTGCGCGCCACGCCGCCGGACCACGTCGGTCGCAGCCGCGTGCGGCAGATCGACGATCTCGCCGACGGCTTCGAGGGCCTGCCGCCCAGCGACGTGCTGCGCCTCCACCTGGAGGGCGGAGCGCGCGTCGTCGTGCGGCCGAGCGGCACCGAGCCGAAGCTCAAGGTCTACCTCGACGCGGCGAGCGAGGCGGGCAGCCTCGAGGAGCGCAAGGCGGCCGCGCTCACCCTCGTCGACGACCTGGCCGGCGCCATGGCCGGCCTTCTCGACGCCTGAGCACGGCAAGGCGGGCAGGGCCGCACGAGGCCGGGCGGCGGCCGGCGGTCAGGCGGCGCGCCGTGTGGCGGCGGCGAGCGCCTGGCCGACGGCCCGCGCGATGCGCAACGCTGCGGCCGAGGTGACGCCCTCCCCCGCAAAGTCGGCAGGCTGTAGGTAGAGAGGCTCGGCGACCGGGGCGGCCGAGAAGAAGCCGAAGAGCGGCCGCAGCTCGTGCTCGATGACGAGGGAATGTTCCTGGCTGCCACCGATCGCCGCGAGGACGATGGGAACGTCGGCGATGTCGCCGCGGCCGAGAAAGTCGATGAACAGCTTCAGAAGGCCCGTGTAGCTGCCCTTGTAGACGGGCGTCGCGACGACGAGCACGTCGGCCTGGCGCACGAAGTCGAGCGCCTCTTGCACCGCCGGGGTGGGCCCGCCGGGCAGGGAACGTGCCAGCTCCTCCCGCAACGCCAACACGCCGATCGTGTGCGCCTCAAGACCCCCGGAGGCGGCAGCAGAGGCCTGCTCACGCGCAGAACCCAGCTGTTCGCGAGCGGAATCGACCGCCGCCCGCACGACGACATCCGTCTTCGACGGCGCGTGCAGCGTACCCGACACGGCGACGACCCGAACCGTCATCTCACGAACTCCCCTCACAAGGCCTGCCCGGTGCGGCCCGCCTCTTCCACCCTGGCCCCGCCACCCGGCGCGGCGTGATCATGTTGCGCACTGTGACGCCGACGCCGGTCCGCCGCCACGGTGTCGCCTTATGGTCGTGCCATGACGGCATCTTCCCCACCTGGCACTCCCGGATTCCTCCTCCTCGTCGCGATCGACGCAGCAGGTGCGCATCCAGCCGCGTGGGCGGAAGGCCGGCCCGGCGGCCACCGGGCCGACGAGCAGGGCACGTCGGGCGCCGTCGCAGCGCTCGTGCGGGCGGTGCGCGCGGCCGAACGGGCAGGATTCACGGCGGCGACCTTCACCGACCAGCTGCTGCCGAAAGACGCGCCGGGCGTTCTCGACGCGGTGCTGCGGGCCGCTCATGTCGCACCGCTCACCGGCGCGATCGGGTTGATCCCCGCAGTGCAGGCGTTGTATGCGGAACCGTTCCACCTCGCCACGCAGGTGGCGAGCCTCGACACGGCCAGTCACGGCCGTGCCGGCTGGATCGTCTCCGCCGACCCCGACCCCCGCCTCGCCGCGCTTTACGGCCGGCCGGCACTGCCTGCCGCCGAGGCCGACGGGGAACTCGCCGACATCGTCGCCGCGGCACGCCGGCTGTGGGACACGTGGGAAGACGACGCGGTCATCCGCGAGAGCGCCACGGGGCGTTACTACGACCGCACCAAGGTGCACTACGCCGACTTCGTGGGCACCCGGTTCTTAGTGAAGGGCCCGGCGATCGTGCCCCGCTCGCCGCAGGGTCAACCCGTCGTGTTCGGCCCCGCCGGCACGTCGGCAGAGGTCGACGCGGTGTTGGTCGACGCCCCCGCCGCACCGGGCGAGCCCATCGTCGCGGCTGCCGCAGAGCCTCTCGCCCGGGCGAGGGCGAACCACGGCGCGGGCGTGCGCGTGATCCTCGACGTGGAGGTCGTGCTCGACGCCGCCGGCGTGCGTGCCGCCGACCGGCTGGCCGCGCTCGACCGGCGCGCCGGGTGGGCCGCGAAGACCGCCCGCTACGTCGGCGACGCGGCCGGGCTCGAGGCGCTCCTGGGGCAGCTGGCGAGCATCGCCGACGGCGTGCGGATCGCCCCCGCCCAGACCGACGTCGACCTCGAAGAGATCGGCCGCGCCGTCCTCCCCCCGCTGCGCCAGGCCGGCATCGTCACGTCGCCTCGCGCCGGCGACACACTGCGCGATTCGTTGGGCCTTGGCCGACCCGAAAGCCGCTACCTGGAGGTGGCACGATGAGGGTCTTCGAGACCGACCACACACGGCGGGCATTCCCGCTCGCCGACGACCACGGACACACCCCGGGCGGCGCGTCGCACGGCACGATACAGTTCGGCGTGTTCTTTCAAGGCGTCAACTCGTCAACCATCTGGAACACTCCGGCCAGCGGCTCACAGACCGACTTCGAGAGCTTCCGACGCGTCGCACAGACCGCCGAGCGAGGGCTCTTCACCGCCTTCTTCCTGGGCGAGGGCCTGCGCCTGAGGGAACACCTCGGCCATCTGCACGAACTCGACGTCGCCGGCCGGCCCGACGCGCTCACCCAACTGGCGGCACTCGCCGCCCTGACCCACACGATCGGCCTCGTGGCGACCCAGAACGCCACGTACAACGACCCGATCGACCTCGCCCGCCGGCTGCAGAGCCTCGACCTCCTCTCCGACGGCCGCGCCGCCTGGAACGTCGTGACGACCGACAACGCATGGACCGGCGAGAACTTCCGCCGCGGCGGCTATCTCGACCACGCCGACCGTTACACGCACGCGGCCGACGTGATCGCGATCGCCCGGCAGGTGTGGGATGCGCGACAAGCCGGCCGCCCGGCCGCCCGAGTGCACTACGACACGAAGTATTACTCCGTGGACGGTGTCGGAACCCTGCCGCGCAGCAGGCAAGAGCACCCGGTGCTCTTCCAGGCCGGCGACTCCGCCGAGGGTCGCGACTTCGGGGCGGCGAACGCGGAGGTCATCTTCTCCGCGCACAGCGGCCTCGACGACGCCCTCGAATTCGCCGCAGACATGCGCCGAAGGACCGTCGCCGCCGGAAGGCCCGACGACGACCTGAAGATCTTCCCCGGCCAAGAGTTCATCGTGGCCGACACGGAATCGGAGGTGGCCGACAAGGTGCGGTGGGTGCGAGAGCACCAGATCACGCCGCAGACGGCGATCGCGTTCGTCGAGGCGCTGTGGGGCACCGACCTCTCCGGCTACGACCCCGACGGCCCGCTGCCGGCCACCGACCCCGTCGTCCAGGTGACCGGCGAGACCCGCGGCGCCGGCTTCCGCGCCGCGCAGGCGGCGCAGACCGCGGCGAAATGGCGGGCGCTCGCCGAGGAGCACAAGTTCTCGATCCGGGAGCTCGTCATCCACCTCAATTCCCGACGCGGCATCGCCGGAACGGCCGAAGGCATCGCCGACCAGCTCGTGCCATACGCTACGCAGCACGCCGTCGACGGCTTCAACATCACACCGTGGCTGATCCCCTCCGGGCTCGACGACATCGTGAACAAGCTGGTTCCCGCCCTGCAAGAGCGCGGCATCTACTGGAGCGAATACCCGTCGGACACGCTGCGCGGCAACCTCGGCCTGCGCCCGCCGTTGACGCGCAGGGGCGAGCCCGCCCGGCCGTGAGCGGCGAGGCACCGGTCGCCGGCGACGCACGGGGCGCCGGTCGGGTGATCGTCGTCGTCGGGGCGGGGCCTCGGGCGATCGGCTGGCTGGAGCGTTTCGCCGCCAACCTGCCCCTCTTCGCCCCGCCTCGGGTGACGATCCACCTCGTCGACCCGTACCCCCCGGGCGCCGGCCGGGTATGGCGGCTCGACCAGTCGCCGCTCGTCCTCATGAACTCCATGGCGGCAGACGTCACGATGTTCACCGACGATTCGGTGCAGATGGACGGGCCCGTTGCTCCCGGCCCGTCGCTGGCCGAATGGGCTGCGGCCGTTCGGTCGGGCCGCCTCACGCACACTCCGGTGCCGGAGGATGTGCGGCGTGAGATTCAGACGCTTGGCCCACACGGCTTCGCCAGCCGCCGGCTGCAGGGCGTCTACCTGGGCTGGGTCTACCGCCGGGTGCTCGCGAGCCTGCCGGAGGGCTCGGTCGTGCTCGACGCCGACACGGCGGTCGGCGTCGACGACCTGCCGGGCGGCCGACAGCTCGTGCGGCTGGCCTCCGG
>DASTNL010000118.1:0-3386 GCA_035720905.1 Microbacteriaceae bacterium | reverse complement strand
AGTTGGTCAAAGATCATCGAGGTTTTCAGCATGAAATCAGTAGCTAAGTATGCCCTGGCGGCGGCGATCGCCCTTCCCCTCTCACTCGTCGGCATGGGAGTCGCACAAGCAGCACAGCCGATGCAGGTGGCTCCGCCCGCCAGCCCGGCAGCCCCCGCGAGCCCGGCAGCCCCCGCGAGCCCAGCAGCCCCCGTGGGTGCCTCCACACCGTCCGCGCCGACGACACCCAGCGCTCCGGCCTGCCCAAGCGCGCCGGCCGCCCCCAACACATCGAGCACCGGCGTGCCACAAACGACCACGCCGCCGATGCCGCCGTGCGGCCCGTCGACCGCCAGCAGCACGCCCGGCACGGCGCAAGACCCCGCAGGCTCCGACGCCAACGGTTCCACCGGCGCCTCCGAGCCTGGCGAGGCGGCAGACACGACGACGAGTGCGGCAACGCCGGCCGGCCAAGCTGCCCAGGCACCCAGCGACCCCAATAACACCAACAACATCGCCGTCGGCGTGCGCGTGTTCTCCCAAGCCGTGGTCGGCCCCCGCGTCAACACCGGCGGAGTGCTGGCACCGTCTTCGACGACCGAACCTGACGGCCTCCTTCTGGCCGGTGCGGGCCTCCTCACTCTGGGCGTCGCCGTCTCCGCCGCTCTCGTCTGGGCTCCACGCCGCGAATCCGCGCAGGCTCGGTGAGTCGCTGCGGAACTGACCGCCGGTGAGGTCGGGCCGGACAGCCGGCCCGACCTCACGGAAGGAAACTCCTATGTCACAAGAGACACATATCGCGCAGCATGACGCATCCGAGCCTCGCGGGGTGCGGGGCTGATGGGCGCACCTCAGGCGAGAAGACACCGCCTGTCGCCATGGCGCCGCCTCGCCCTGGGAGGCTGCGCCGTACTCGTGGCCGTCGGCCTGGCCGCCATCGGCACGGCCGCCATCAAGGGCTCCGAACCCCGGGCGTCGGCCGCGACGAGCATGAGCATGAACCACAAGCCCGTCACTCTCGACCCCGGCGAGGGCGTGGCACCAAAAACGCCTTCTCCGCCGCCCGGCCAAACCCACGCACCGAACGCGTCCCCCCGGCCCAAGGCCGGCAGGCTCGTCGTGCCCTCGGTCGGGCTGTCGGTGCCGCTCGGCACGATGCGCGAGACCGACGGTGAGATCACGCCGCCCGGGTTCACCTCCGCCTACCAGATCGACAACTTGGGAGTGACGCCGTCGAACGGCCGAGACGGCACCGTCTTCGTCGCCATGCATTCGCTTCGTGGTGGCGCGATAGGGCCGGGAAACTACCTGACAGACGTCGCGAAGGGCGTCGCCAAAGTGGCGATCGGCGCCCTCGTCGAGGTCGACGGCGTCGACTACCGGATCACCGGGTGGGCCCGCGTGAAGAAGGCCGACCTTCCCTATCTGCCGTTCGTGTGGAACGACACCCCGAATCGTCTCGTGATGATCACGTGCTTGGAACTGCCGAGCGGGGCTCCCTCGGTCGACAACATGGTGCTCACGGCAGAACGCGACTGAGTACGGCCACAGGTCGGCAGGCGGCGACACCGCGCACGCTCCCGACGGCCCTGCCGCACACCGTCACCGTATCGAGGTGTTCGTGTGGGCACCGACACCGCCCGAGGCTCACGAGACCCCGAGGAGCGACGGGTCGGTGATGGGCAGCTCGCAGACGAAATCGTGACAGACGTAGACCGTCGGCACGCCCTCCCGGCAGTCACGACTCTCGAAGAGGGTGAACCCCGCCGCCGCGAGCGCCCGCGACTCGCTTTCCGAGACGACCGCGTGCACGCCGGTCAGGCGCAGCGCCGCGGCCACGATCGCGGCCGAAAGCCCGCCCGGCACGTCGTGGTCCGGCAGCACGACGACGATCTGGCGCCGGGAGAGGCGGCGGGCGGCGAGGGCCAACACGTCACCGGCGGCCAGCGGCTCGGCCGCCGCCGACTCCAGCCGCGCCGAGACGACCCGGCCTGCGACGAGGTCGTAGCGTTCCTCGGCCGTCATCTGGCCAAGGAGGTGCGCGGCCCAAGCGCAGGCGACCTCACCGCCCGGCAGCGTGCTGCCGCCCTCCGTCTCCAGCACCTCGACGCCTTGCGCGGCGAGCAACGGGTCGGCAGCCTCGGGCGGCGTGAACGGGCGCTTCGCCGTGTCCTCGTGGCCGGGCCCAGACAGCACTGTGTCGACGAGCCGGCGCGCGGCCTCGGCGTACCGGGCTCCCCCGCCCGCGAGTGCGAGACGCAGGAGGCCGACCGAGAAGAGGCCGTAGTCTTCGAGCGTCGCGGGTGCCCGGGAGACGACGCCGTCGAGGGACGCGCGGGCGAGCCGGCCCTCCTCCGTGCGATGCGTGGCAAGAATCCGATCGGCGGCGGCGCGGGCGGCACCGACCCACTCGGGTCTTGCGAAGGTGACGCCCGCATCGGCCAGTGCGGCGATGGCCAGGCCGTTCCAACCGGCGAGAACCTTGCCGTCGACGGGCGGGGGCGTCTCGCGGCTTCGCCCGGCGGCGTCGAGCGCGTAATAGCCGCCCTCGCTGCGCTCGCCGTGCACGATGCTCTCGGAATCTTGTGCGGAGCCGAACCCGCCGCCCTCGCGGCCCAACACGTCGATAAGGAAGCCCGCGATCCCGCTCGCCGCGGAGTCGAAGTCGTCGACGGCGTCCCCGTTTCTCGCGCCCGCCACGGCGTGCGTGTACAGGGAGAGCAGTTGAGCGTTGTCGTAGAGCATCCGCTCGTAATGCGGCACGCTCCAATCGGCCATGGTCGCGTACCGGAAGAAACCGCCTTCCACGGGATCCCGCAGGTCGGAGCCGGCCATCGCCCGCAACGCCCGCAACGCGGCAGCGCGGCCCGAGACGCCGGCCGCACTGTCACCGGGACCCACCGCATCCGGGGTGGAGCCGGCCTCGATCAGGAAGTCGAGGGCCGGCGCGAGCGGAAACTTCGGGGCGGCACCGAACCCGCCATGCTCTTCGTCTTCACGGCCCAACGCCTGCTCCGCCGCGGCGTCGACCAAGGCGCCGACGTCAGCGCGCCGGAGGGCGTCGCCGGAGGGTGCCGCGCGGCCGGCGAGCTGACCCAGGTTCGCGGCGAGCCGGGCCGCCGTCTCCGAGACCTGCTTGCGATCCCCCTTCCAGGCGTGCCACACCGCGTCGAGCACCTGACTGAGGGCGGGGAGCCCGCGGGAGGGCGTGGGTGGAAAGTAGGTTCCCGCATAGAACGCCTGGCCCTCGGGGGTCAGGAACACGGTCAGCGGCCAACCCAGCTGTCTCGTGAACCCGGCAGCCGCGGCGAGGTACGTCGCATCCACGTCGGGATGCTCTTCGCGGTCGACCTTGACGGCGACGAAACGCCTGTTCAGACGTTCGGCGAGCGCCGGGTCGCTGAAGC
>DASTNL010000117.1:0-3221 GCA_035720905.1 Microbacteriaceae bacterium | reverse complement strand
GTGACCTGAGCCGACTCCCCATCGAGGACAACCGTGACTGATTCCACGTTCACCCGACCGCTCTCCGAGGTCGATCCCGAGATCGCCGCTCTGCTCGAAAGCGAGCTGGGCAGACAGCGCGACTATCTCGAGATGATCGCGAGCGAGAACTTCGTGCCCCGCGCCGTGCTCGAGGCGCAGGGGTCCGTGCTGACCAACAAATACGCCGAAGGCTATCCGGGCCGGCGCTACTACGGCGGATGCGAGTATGTCGACGTCGTCGAGCAGCTGGCCATCGACCGGGCCAAGGCGCTCTTCCACGCCGAGTACGCGAACGTCCAGCCGCATGCGGGCGCCACCGCGAACGCGGCCGTGCTGCACGCGCTGGCGAAGCCGGGCGACACGATCCTCGGCATGGAGCTGGCGCACGGCGGGCATCTCACCCACGGCATGCGCATCAACTTCTCCGGCAAGTTCTACAACGCCGAGTCGTATCAGGTCGACCCGAAGACCTTCCTCGTCGACATGGACGCCGTGCGCGACGCGGCCCTGCAGCACCGCCCGTCGGTGATCATCGCAGGCTGGTCCGCCTACCCGCGCCAGCTCGACTTCGCCGCCTTCCGGGCGATCGCCGACGAGGTCGGCGCGAAGCTGTGGGTCGACATGGCGCATTTCGCCGGCCTGGTCGCGACCGGCCTGCACCCTTCGCCCGTCCCCTACGCGGACGTCGTCTCCTCCACCGTGCACAAGACGATCGGCGGCCCCCGCAGCGGGTTCCTCCTCAGCCGGGACACGAGCCTCGCCAAGAAGCTCAACTCCGCCGTCTTCCCCGGCCAGCAGGGCGGCCCGCTCATGCATATCGTCGCGGCGAAGGCGGTCGCCTTCAAGCTGGCCGCCAGCGCCGACTTCCAGGACCGCCAAGAGCGCACGGTGCGGGGCGCGAAGATCCTGGCGCAACGCCTGACGGCGGCCGACTCTCGTGCCGCAGGCGTCGACGTGCTCACGGGCGGCACCGATGTCCACCTGGTCCTGGCGGACCTGCGCGAGAGCGCCCTGGACGGCAAGCAGGCCGAGGACCGTCTGCACGAGGTGGGAATCACGGTGAACCGGAATGCGGTCCCGTTCGACCCACGGCCTCCGATGGTCACCTCCGGCCTGCGCATCGGCACGCCGGCCTTGGCGACCCGCGGGTTCGACGATGCCGCGTTCACAGAGGTCGCCGACGTCATCGCCGAGGCCCTCAAGCCGTCGGGCGACCTCACGGCGTTGCGTCGCCGGGTCACCGCGCTCGCCGCACAGTTCCCCCTCTACGACGGGCTGAACGCGTTCGGGCGCCCCTCCTCCGAGCTGGCCGACGCCCCGTCCGCCGCGCTCGTCCACTGAGCGGAGGGCGGCAGATCCCATGACGGCGATCCGTTTGGACGGCAAGGTCACCGCGGCGGCATTGAAGGCGGAGCTGGCAGAGCGCGTACGCGTGCTGCGAGAGCAGGGCGTCACGCCCGGACTCGGCACCCTGCTGGTCGGGGACGATCCGGCCTCGCGGTCGTATGTCGGCGGCAAACATCGAGACTGCGCCGAGGTGGGCATCGAGTCGGTCCGGGCTGACCTGCCGGCCGACGCGTCGCCGGACGACGTGCGCCGGGCGATCGACGACCTGAACGCCAACCCGGCGGTCACCGGGTTCATCGTGCAGCTCCCACTGCCGGCCGGCATCGACGAGGGGGAGATGCTGCGCCGCGTCGATCCCGCCAAAGACGCCGACGGGCTCCATCCCGCCAATCTCGGCGCGCTCGTGCTGGGAGTCTCCGGCACGGTGACCACGCCGCTGCCCTGCACCCCGGCCGGGATCCTCGAGCTGCTGCGCCGCTACGACGTTCCCTTGGCCGGTCGGCATGTCGTCGTGATCGGGCGCGGTATCACGGTCGGGCGGCCTCTCGGCCTGCTCCTGACCCGCAAGGGCGTGGACGCGACCGTGACGCTCACCCATTCACGGACGGTCGATCTGGCGGCGGAGGTGCGTCGCGCCGATATCGTCGTGGCCGCCGTGGGCCGCCCGGGCCTCGTCCGGCCCGACTGGGTGCGACCGGGCGCCGCCGTGGTCGATGTCGGGGTGAGCCGTGTCGGCACGGCGCCGAGCGGCAAGGCTAAGCTCGCCGGGGACGTCGATCCCGCGGTCGCGGAGGTCGCCGGCCATCTCTCTCCTGTGCCCGGCGGTGTGGGCCTCATGACCCGGGCGATGCTGTTGGAGAACGTCGTGACCATGGCCGAGCGGGCGCTGGGAGGTGTATCGGCGGCTGCGGAGAGTGCTGCCACGCCTGCCGGTGCCGGCCGGTGAGCCGGTCGGACGACACGCCCTCGATCGAACGCTGGGACCACCCGGTCTCGATCCGGATGGTCGTCACCGACATCGACCACACCCTGATCACCGATGACCATCGCCTGACCGAGCGCACCGTGCGCAGTGTGCGCGCCGCACGGCAGAGAGGCGTAGAGGTCGTCCTGGCCTCCTCCCGCCCGCCGCTGGGCATGACGGGTTACCTGGGTGAGCTTGGCTTGATCGATCCAGAGCCTTTCATCGCCCTGCAGGGCGGCTTGATCGCGACGCTGGCTGACCCCGGCACGGCGGGTGACGTCGCCGCCGCAAGCGGGGCCGGTGTGGCGGGCGCCGGCCCTGACCTTCGGGTGCTGCACTCGAGCCCTATCCCGATGCGGCTCGCCAGACGGGTCGTGGCGGTCGGGGAGGCAATGGGCGTCAGCGTCAACTGGTATTCGGGCACCCGTTGGTTCGTCTCCCGCTACGACGACCGGGCGCGGCGGGAGGCCGGCGTCGTCGGCACCGAGCCGGTCGAGACCAGTCTTGCCTCGGTACGGCACGACCCGGAGAAGATCCTTTTCATCGCCCGTGACGCCGAGGGCTCCGAACGGCTCCGAGAGCTCCCCTTGCCGGCCGGAGTGGAGGCGACCTTCTCCAACAACGGGTACCTCGAGGTGACCGCCGCGGGAGTGGACAAGGGCTCCGCTCTGCGGATCGTGGCGAATGCGGCCGGGGTCCCGACGGGCCAGGTCGCGGCGATCGGCGACGGTGAGAACGACCTGGCAATGTTCCGGGCGGCCGGTGTCGGTATCGCGCCGGCCAACGCCTCTGCCCAGGTGCGGCAGGCCGCGGGTTTCGTTACGGCTTCGAACAACGCCGACGGCGTCGCCGTTGCCCTGGAGGCGTTGCTCGGGCCGCTCGTGCCCCG
>DASTNL010000116.1:0-10097 GCA_035720905.1 Microbacteriaceae bacterium | reverse complement strand
CGTCGATCGTGTAGCCGAAGAGAACGAAGAACATGGTGCGGATGAGGAAGGCGGCCTCGCCGGTGACCGATTTCACGGTCTCGGCCGCCGCCTCCACGTCGCCCGGCTTCAAGTAGCGGTGGAACGGGCGGAAGCTGCTTGCCCGCCAATTGTTGATGATGAGCCCGAAGATCAGCACGGTCAGGAGGGTCGGCAGCCGCGAGGCGTAGCCGACCGCGTAGATCAACAGCAGCACGGCGAAGATCAGGAACGCCTTGATGTTGATGTTCACCTTCGCCAAGAGGAACACCAGCACGATGGAGACGACCACCGAGGCGGCGACGGCGACGACGAGGCTCGCCAGATCGAAGGCGATCAGGCCGGCGCCGGAGCCTCCCGCGATGAGGAAATTGAAGAGCAGAATGCCGAAGATGTCGGAGAGCGCCGACTCGTAGGTGAGGAATTCTCGCTTGTCTTTCGCGAGGTAGTGGATGCTGGAGGCGACGATCGTGCTGCTGATCACCGACAGCGGCACGGCATAGACGATGCTGCGCATCAGCGAGTGGCCGAACAAGACGTAGAGGATCACGGCGATGCCCGCCGTCGTCGTTGCCAAGAGGATCAGTGAGGAGAGCACCGCTCGGCGTATGAGGGGCGCCTTCTTCCTCGACAGGGTGAGGTCGAGCCCCGCCTCCAAGAGAATCACGATGAGCCCTAAGACGCCCAGGAACTGGAGGGTCTGGGAGCCGACCGGCGCCGTCGTGCCGGTGGCCGTCACCGCTTGGCGGAGGCCGATGCCGAGAACCAGCAGCATCAGCACCGACGGGATCCGGGTCTTGTTGCTGACGATGGAGAAGACGTAAGACACGATCACGATCGCGCTCAGCGCCGCGATGCCCCAATACATGGCGTGTTCGTTCATCGCATCGCCTCCGTCAGGGCCGCGGCGCCGGCTTGAGCCTGCGGGCGAGCCGGTGGCCAGGCGGAACCTGGCGGCGACGGGGCGTCAGATGGTGGTGCCGTGTCGAGCGCGTCCACTGCGCCCGCGGGCGTCGCGGGCCTGCCACGCCCGCGGGCGAGGCGGGGAGCGGACAAGCGGGTGGGATCTGGCCCGAGCGTGGCGGTCGAAGAAGGCACAAGTTCACAGTCTGGCAAACCTCGCCGTGATGCGCCGCGGCAAAGTAGCGGAGGCTGCCGGGTCGTGGCTCACCGGCGGCCGGGCGCCGCATCATCCCTCGCCCGACGCCGTGAGCCACACCCGCCGGACCCGATTATTTCGCCGGTCTATTGATTTCGCGCGCCCGTCCTCGCGCGCCAGGTGGCGGTGCGGCAGGATCGGCGTGTGGATGTGCAATGGTTCACCGAACGTGACGGGGCTTCGATCGCCTTTCGCGAGTGGCTGGTGCCGAACCCTCGCGCGCTCGTTCAGATCGTGCACGGCGTGGGCGAGCACTCCGGCCGCTACGGCGCCCTGGCCGCTGACCTGAACGCGGTGGGTTACGCGGTCTACGCCGACGACCATCGCGGCCACGGACTCACCGGAATGCGTCAGTGGCACGGCGACGCCCGCAAGCTGGGCAGGCCGGGCCACGGCGGTGTGCGTGCCGCCGAGGGCTCCGTGCGCCGTTTCACCGAGCTTCTCCAGGCACGGAACCCTGGCCTGCCGGTCGTCCTCCTGGCGCACAGCTGGGGCTCCTTCATCGCGCAGCGCCTCCTCGACGAAGACGCGCGGGATGGCCGTGCCGCCGCGCTGCCTTACGCCGCCGTCGTGCTCTCCGGCAGCGCCTACCGCATGCCCGGCTGGATCAACGCGGGTGACCTGAACGCCGAGTTTGCTGGCGAGGGAGGCACCGGCTCCGAGTGGCTGAGCCGTGACCCGGGCGTCGCCCGCGCCTTCGCCGTCGACCCTCTCACCACCTCGACGCCGCTGCGCACCCTCTTCGGGCTCATCGACGCGCTGCGCATTCTCGGCAGGCCGCGGCCGGGGCTGCCGACCGGCCTGCCGCTCCTTCTGCAAGTGGGCGGCGACGACCCGGTCGGCGGCCCGCGCAGCGTCGAACGCCTCGCCCGCGCCTACCGGGAACGTGGCGGGCTGACCGACGTGACCGTGCTCTCTTACCCGGGTGCCCGCCACGAGGTCTACAACGAGACGAATCGCGCCGAGGTGGTCGGTGACCTTCTCGCCTGGGTGGCGGCGCACCTGCCTGCGTGAGCACGGGCGCCCGGATAGTTGTACGCGGCCCGGAATAGGCTGGGTGCATGCACGGTGAGTACAAGGTGCCGGGCGGCAAGCTCGTCGTCGTCGACCTCGACGTCGTCGGAGGCTTGCTCGCGAACGTTCACGTCGCCGGCGACTTCTTTCTCGAGCCCGACTCCGCCCTCGCGGTGATCAACGACGCGGTGACCGGCCTGCCTGACACGGCGGACGCGTCGGCGATCGCAGCCGCCGTGCGCGGCGCGCTGCCGGCCGACGCCGTTCTGCTGGGCTTCTCGCCCGAGGCGGTCGGCGTGACCGTGCGGCGGGCGCTGACCCGGGCCACCGACTGGCGAGACTACGACTGGACCTTGATCCACGACGGCGCCGTGCCGCCCGCCGTGCACCTCGCCCTCGACGAGGTGCTGGCCGGCGAGATCGGCGCGGGCCGGCGCGGGCCGGCGTTGCGCATCTGGGAATGGGACGAGTCTGCGGTCGTCATCGGCAGCTTTCAGTCCGTGAAGAACGAGGTCGATCCGGAAGGCGCGCGCAAGCACGGCTTCCAGATCGTGCGCCGCATCTCGGGCGGCGGAGCCATGATGATGGAGAAGGGCGCCATCATCACCTATTCCCTCTACGTGCCGGCCGCCCTCGTGCAGGGCATGACCTTCGCCGACAGCTACGCCTACCTCGACGAGTGGGTGATCGAGGCGTTGCGTTCCCTGGGCATCGACGCGAGCTACGTGCCGCTCAACGACATTTCCAGCCCGAGCGGCAAGATCGGCGGCGCCGCTCAGAAGCGCTTCGGCAACGGTGCGGTGCTGCACCACGCGACGATGAGCTACGACATGGACGGCCAGAAGATGACCGAGGTCTTGCGCATCGGCCGCGAGAAGCTCAGCGACAAGGGCACCACCTCCGCCGCGAAACGCGTCGACCCGCTGCGCCGCCAGACCGGGCTGACGCGTGCCCAGATCATCGAGCGGATGAAAGAGACGTTCACGGCCCGCTACGGCGCCACCGTCGGTCATGTGACCGCCGACGAGCTCGCACAGGCCGAGGCCCTCGTCGCCTCGAAGTTCGCAACCAAGGAGTGGCTCTACCGCGTGCCGTGAGGCGGATGCACCCCCTGCGAGAATGGGAGGCATGGGCGTCGACTGGTCACCGGAATCCACCAGTCTCGTCATCGGCGCCGAGAACATGCGGGTCCTGCCCGGCCTGCCCGACGCCTCCTTCACCGTCGTCTACCTCGACCCGCCCTTCAACACGGGCCGGGTGCAGGCCAGGCGCACCACCCGGCACGTGCGGCGCGAAGCGGCGCTCGAAGCGGTGGCGGGCGGCGGGCCCGCGCCGGGCCTCATCGTCACCGGCTTCCAAGGCCGTGACTACGAACGCATCCGCGGTAAGCTGCGCCGGTACGACGATCGGTTCGACGACTACTGGGCTTTCCTCGAACCGCGTCTCGCCGAGGCCTGGCGGCTTCTCGCCCCGGACGGCACCCTGTATCTGCACCTCGACTACCGGGAGGCGCACTACGCGAAGGTGCTGCTCGATGCGCTCTTCGGCCGGCGCAGCTTTCTCAACGAGGTCATCTGGGCGTACGACTACGGCGGCAAGCCGCGCAATCGCTGGCCGGCGAAGCATGACACGATCCTCGTCTACGTGAAAGATCCGGCCTCGTACTTCTTCGACAGCGCGGCGATCGAACGGATCCCCTACATGGCACCCGGCCTCGTGACCGCCGAGAAGGCGGCCCGCGGCAAGCTGCCCACCGACGTGTGGTGGCACACGATCGTCTCGCCCACCGGCCGCGAGAAGACCGGATACCCCACCCAGAAGCCGGAGGCCCTGCTGCGTCGCATGCTGCAGGCCTCGAGCAGGCAAGGGGATTGGGTGCTCGACTTCTTCGCCGGCAGCGGCACCACCGGGGCGGCTGCGGCGAGCATCGGCCGGCGTTTCGTGTTGGTCGACGAGAACCCGGATGCGCTCGCGGTCATGCGCGACCGGCTCCAAAACGTCTCCGGCATCCGGTTCGAGGCTCTGGCTGACGGCCGTTAGCCGTACTTCCCTGGCGGGTCGTGGAGGGCCGAGGTCGGCGAAGGCCTCCGGGCAGGGTATGGGCTAGCCATAGGCGCTGGTTGTCGCGTCGCCCGCCGTCGCCCGCCGTCGCCCGCCGGCGGCCTTCCCGAGGTGAGTGTGCCGCACCTGGCACGGGCCGCGTCTCGCGGCGCTCCAAGGCTGCGTACGGTCAGCCGTGAGAGGGTTTTCCTATGCGTGTGACGCCCGGGTTGAGAAGGGTGGCATACCTCGTGGCGGCGCTCGTCATCGCCGCGGCCTTCGTCGCCGTCTACGAGTTCTTCGTGCGCACGCACGCCGGGCAGGTCGTCGACGAGCGGGCCTTTCTCGGTGCCAGCCTATGGCGTTCCGGCCTCGTCGCGCCGCTGGATCGCATTCTCACGGTGCTCCCTCTCGTCTCCTTCGGCGGCGGCGCCATCCTCGTGCTTCTCATCGCCGCGGTACGCCGCAACGGCAAAGTGCTGGTCGCGGCCATCGCCGCGGCGCTGGCGGCGAACGCGACCACGCAGCTCTTGAAGTACGCGATCCTCGACCGGCCGAACATGGGAATCGGGCCGCAGCTGGCGAACTCGATGCCCTCCGGCCACACGACGGCGGCCGCGACGACGGCGCTCGCGGTGTTCCTCGTCAGCTCGCCCGGTCTGCGCCCCCTCGTCGCCACGCTGGGGGCGGCGTTCTCGACGCTCATCGGCGCGGCGACGCTGATCAACCAGTGGCATCGCCCGAGCGACGTCATCGCGGCCCTCCTCGTGGTCGCGTTCTGGGCCTGCGCGGCAGGCTTCGCGCTTGCCGACAGCGAGGAGGCGCGGGCGGCGTCGCCGCGGCGGGGGCCCGCCCTGCCTCTGCTCGTCGGCGCGGCCTCGTGCGCGATCGTCGCCGGGTACGGGTTCCGCGTCACGCTCGTCAGCACGGCAACGCCCGACGCGCATCTTCTCACCGCCTACGCGGGCGGCATCGCTTCGATCGCCGCGGTCGCCCTTGGCCTCGCGTGGGTCGGCATCATCGCGTTCCGCTGGGTGCGCTGAGGCTCCTTCACGCGCCGGGTCTCGCTCCGCCATGCCCTGCGCGTGAAGAGTCGGTGCGTCTCGTCTTTGGCGGTCGGGCAGGTGCTCACGGGCGGCCGAGCGCGAGTGCCCGGTCGAACGTAGCGTTCACGTCGGCCCGGAGTGTCTCCGGGTCGTTGGCGAGCTTGATGGGGGTCTGCAGGCAGGCGAGGGAGAGTTCGGCCGAAAGGCGTGCGGTGGCCGGCTCGCAGCCCCGGTGCAGCAGGAGCTCGTTGAGGGCGTCGGCGACCTGTTGTGTTTTGAGGGCGTCGCGGCCGCGCAGCTCTGCGTGGTCGGCGAGCAGGGCGAAGTGGTGGCGGTACCCGTCGGGGTTCGAGGTGACCTCGGAGCAGAGGTCGAGGACGATCGGGCGCAACTGCTCGATCGCTTCGACCGTGGTGCGGGGGCCGGCGCCAGCGTCGCGGTCCCGGGCGGCGGCAATGGCGTCGAGCAGCTCTTGCTGCTTGGCGAAGACGACCTCCGGCTTGTCGCCGAAGTAGCGAAAGAACGTGGTGCGGCCGACCTCGGCACGTTCGGCGATATCACTCACCGAGACCTTGTCGTAGCCGTGCGCTGAGAACAGCTCGTCGGCGGCCTGAACGATGCGCTCGCGGGCGCGCCGACGCTTCCGTTCGACGAGGGAGACGGTCGCTGCCATGAGGGCATCATACCCTGAACCGATCACAGTTCCGATAGGCTCTTAGTATGCTATGGTACTGAGTACCAAACGAGACCACGAACCGTATGGCCGGTTCGGAAAGGAAACACTCATGCTGAATGCCGACGATCGCCTCGCGATCGTGCAGACCCTGTCGTTGAACGGCCACCTCGTCGACGACGGCGACGTCGATCGCTTCGGGGAGACCTTCACGTCAGACGTCGTCTACGAGCTCGGCGCCGCCGGGGTCGGAACGGCCCGCGGCCTGGAGGCGGTGTGCGCCGCCGCCCAGGGGATGGCTAAGGCCGGGGCCGGGCCGCTCGCCCACCACGTGACGAATATCGTCATAACCGGTGGCGAGGGTGACACCGCCACCGCCCGGTCCAAGGTTCTCTTGGTGATGCGCACGGGAAAGCTCGAGAGTGCCATCCAACGTGACACGCTACGCCGCGACGGTGGAACCTGGCGGATCAGTCACCGGGTCATCGCCCCCTTGGGTGACGGCGCTAAGGAGGGGGAGCGATGAGCCCCCGGGGCGCAGACACCCGCATCCAATACGACCGCTACGGCGGCCCCGACGAGATGAGGCTCGAACCTTTCACCCCGGCCGCCCCGGGCGAGGGCGAGGTGCGGGTGCGGATGCGGGCCGCCGCCGTGAACGCCCTGGATTGGAAGATTCGCAACGGCGACATGAAATTCATGACCGGCCGGCGCTTTCCGCGCGGGTTGGGGCACGACTTCGCCGGCGTCGTCGACGCGGTCGGTGGCGGCGTCGACGACTACCACACGGGGGACGAGGTGTTCGGCAGGGCCAGCATCAAGGCAGCCGGCGCGTTCGCCGACCGGATCGTCGTGCCCACCTCGCTTCTCGCGAGGAAGCCGGCCGGGGTGAGCTTCGAGCAGGCTGCGGCCATGGGTACCGTCGGCATGACCGCGCTCCAGGCACTTATCACGAACGGCAAGCTCACCGCCGGCCAGAGCGTCTTCATCAACGGCTGTCTCGGGGGTGTCGGGCGCGTTGCCGCCCAGATCGCCGCTGCCCACGGGATCGCCGTTGCCGGCAGCTGCCGGGCCGACCAGCGTGAGGATGCAGGGCGCCTCGGGGTTTCGCCGGTCGTCGGTTTCGACTTCGACCCGGAACCCTTTCGGGGCCGGTTCGACCTCGTCTTCGACACGGCGGGTGTGCTCCCTTACAGCGCCGCACGAACGCTGATGAAGCCCGGCGGGCGGATCATCGACATCAACGCGACCCCGGCCAAACTTGTGCGCAGCGCCCTCCCCGGACCCTTCCGGCTGCAGTTCACCAAGACCGACTCAGGCGACCTCCGGGTGATCGCCGACGCGGTGCAAGCAGGTCGACTAGACCTTCAGATCGCCCGCACGGTGCCGCTTGACGCGGCCATCCACGCACTGACCGAACTGGAGACCCACAACACCCCGAGAGGCGGCAAACTCGTGATCACGGCCGGTTAGCGGCGCCCGCGCAACTCCCCGCGCACCTTCGCGGACCGCTTGCGCCGTCGCCGGCGGCGTGCCGGGGCCTCGGCCGAAAGAATGAGCCCGCCGATGATCGCCGCATTCTTCTGAAACTGCATCCGCTGTGCCCGGCGTGCCGCGGGATCTTTGATCTTCCAGAACGCGTGGCCGGCCAGGGTCGTCGGGATGAGGGTCAAGACGAGTGTCGTCGAGGCAAGCCTGGGCGCGACCCCGGTGATCAAGGCCACACCGGCCGCCGTCTGCACGGCGCCGTTGAGGCGCACCGCCTTCTCGTCGGAGGCGGGGATGAACGGCAGGGCGGCACGCATCTTGGACAAGAGCGGCGCCGCCTTCGCCACGCGACCGGCCGGTGCCCGCCACGCCCCATATGCCAAGCCGGCGATCGTGGAGCCGATCAGCACCCGCGCCGTCCTCTTCGCCAAAGCCACGCCTCGATACTACGACCGGTCCGCCCCGCGGCACCATCGCCGGCAGACGCATCCGGGCGGCCAGGCGAGCCGGTTAGACTCGGCTCCGCCGACGCACCACGCTCCGTTGCCGGGTGGCCGGCACGTCTCGTCGTTGCAGGGCGGGGCGCGAAGGCGGCCCGGGTGCCGTACCGGGGCGGGTCGCGCGGGTGCGGGCGGCGAGCAGGATCGGCCGCAGCCGATTCGGGATTCTGGGCCCGAACCCCGGAAGGTCGCAAGCGCGGGCGAGGGCGTAAGGAGGGGCCGATGGAGCGACCGGAGGCGGCGATAAGCCGCCGCACCATGCTTCTTTCCGTGCTGGCCGGCTCCGGGGCGCTTGCCCTGGCCGGCTGCACCGCCGCCGCCCGTGGGCCGGTGGGCCGCGGCCCGGCCACGCGGGCGACCTCGCAGAAGACACGGGCTTCCGCCTCGCCTACGGCGAGGCCCACGCTGCGCCTGCCGAGCCGGCCAGGCGACGTGCTGGGCGGCAGCGTGACCCTCACCGGCACCGGGCTCGCCGCCGTGACGGCCGTGCGGTTCGCGGCCGCCGAGGCCACGATCGCATCGACGACGGCGACCTCCGTGGCCGTGACGATTCCCGCCGCGCTCGACTATCAGCCGGCCACTGTGCCGGTCACGCTTGTGACGCCGGCCGGTACCTTCGCGGCCGGCGGCTACACCTATGCGGCGTTGACGCCGGTCGGGCGCCAGATGGCCTACGCGTTGAAATATTGGAAGCATTACAACACCGCCCGATACGGCAGCCTCAACTCCGTGGGCGGCGACTGCGCCAACTTCGCCAGCCAGACCCTCGTCGCCCGCGGCTGGGCGATGAACGACACCTGGTACAACCATGACGCGGCAGAGCATTGGACTCCGGCCTGGGGGTACGTGCCGGCGATGGACGACTACTTTCTCTCTCACGGTGCCGCTCTCGGCCTCGAACGGCTGGCCGAAGACCAACGGGACCGGGTGGCCCGGGGAGACCTCGGCGTCTTCGACTGGGAGAACAACGGCGACCGGGATCACGTAGAGGTCGTCGACCGCATCACGCGCACCGACGACGGCACGATCAAAGTCGCGCTCGCGAGCCACAATCTCGACTACGCCTACCGCGACCTCGACGAGACGATCACGAAGCAGCACCCCGGCGCGACGATGCATTTCTGGCACTTCATCGACCCGACCGCCGTCGGCGGGCTCGCCGCCTGATTCGCCGCGCGGCGTGGCGGCCGGTCAGGTGAGCGCGGCGTTCACGATCGCGCGTGCCTCGGCCTCTACCTGGGCGAGGTGGTCGGGGCCGCGGAACGACTCCGCGTAGATCTTGTACACGTCTTCGGTGCCGCTCGGCCGCGCCGCGAACCAGGCTTGCTCGGTCGCCACCTTCACCCCGCCGATCGCCGCCCCGTTGCCGGGCGCGGTGCTGAGGATCGCCGTGATCGGGTCGCCGCCGAGCGTCGTCGCCGTCACCTGCCCCGCCCCCAGCCCCCGCAGCCGCGCCTTTTCCTCCGGCGTCGCCTTGGCGTCGGTTCGCCGGTAGGCGGGCGCGCCGAACCGGTCGGTGAGCCCCCGGTACATCTCGCTCGGGCTCGCGCCCGTCACGGCCCGGATCTCGGAGGCGAGGAGCGCCAAGAGGATGCCGTCTTTGTCCGTCGTCCACGCCGTGCCGTCGAGACGCAGGAAGCTCGCCCCCGCGCTCTCCTCGCCGCCGAAGGCGACCGACCCGTCTTCGAGACCCGGCACGAACCATTTGAAGCCGACCGGCACCTCCCACAGCCGGCGCCCGAGCGCCGTGGCGACGCGGTCGATCATCGAGGACGAGACGAGGGTCTTGCCGACCGCGGCGTCCGCCCGCCAGCCTGGCCGGTGCCGATAGAGGTAGTCGACGGCGACCGCCAAGAAATGGTTCGGGTTCATCAGCCCCGAGTCGGGCGTGACGATGCCATGCCGGTCGCTGTCGGCGTCGTTGCCGGTCAGGATGTCGAAGTCGTAGCGCCTGGCGACCACCGACGCCATCGCGGAGGGGCTGGAAGGGTCCATGCGGATCTTGCCGTCCCAGTCGAGGGTCATAAAGGCCCATTGCGGGTCGATTCGCGGGTTCACGACGTCGAGGTTCAGCCCGTATCGGTCGCGGATCGCCTCCCAGTAGTGCACGCTCGCCCCGCCCAACGGGTCGGCGCCGATCCGGACGCCCGAGACGGCGA
>DASTNL010000115.1:0-4660 GCA_035720905.1 Microbacteriaceae bacterium | reverse complement strand
GACGACGCTCATCACAACCAGCGACCCGGTCAAGGTCGCCGAGGACTTCGCCGTCCTCCAGCACGTCTCCGGCGGGCGCGCCGACCTCATGCTGGGCCGCGGCAACACCGGCCCGGTCTACCCGTGGTTCGGCAAAGACATTCGCCAGGGGCTGGAGTTGGCGGTCGAAAGCTACGCGCTGCTGCATCGGCTGTGGCGTGAGGACGTCGTGGACTGGTCGGGCCGGTTCCGCACGCCGCTGCAGGGCTTCACATCGATACCGCGGCCCCTCGACGGCGTGCCGCCCTTCGTGTGGCATGGTTCCATTCGCACCCCCGAGATCGCCGAGCAGGCGGCATATTACGGCGACGGCTTCTTTGCCAACAACATCTTCTGGCCGGCCGAGCACTACCAGAGGCTCATCGAGCTCTACCGGCAGCGCTTCGCCCACTATGGCCACGGCACACCCGAGCAGGCCATCGTCGGGCTCGGCGGGCAGGCGTTCATGCGCAAAAACTCGCAGGACGCCCTCGACGAGTTCCGGCCGTATTTCGACAATGCTCCGGTGTACGGTCACGGGCCGAGCATGGAAGACTTCACGAAGATGACCCCCCTGACCGTCGGCTCGCCGCAGCAGGTCATCGACCGTTACGCCGGCATGCGCGA
Source organism: Microbacteriaceae bacterium (assembly GCA_035720905.1). Taxonomy (GTDB): domain Bacteria; phylum Actinomycetota; class Actinomycetes; order Actinomycetales; family Microbacteriaceae; genus DASTNL01. The sequence goes on along the minus strand of DASTNL010000115.1, from coordinate 4,015 downwards.
CCTGTTCGGCGACTACCAGCGCCAGCTCTTCCTGCTGGATCACGGCGGGCTGCCGTTGAAGACCGTTCTGGAACAGATCGACCTCTTGGGCGGCGAGGTCGTTCCCGTGCTGCGACGCGAGCTCGCCCAGGGCAGGCCTGCCACGGTGCCGGATGCGCCGACGCACGCGTCTCTCGTTCGGGCGCAGTACGGCGACGGCCCCGTGCGTCAGTCGCGGCCGAACGCGAACCGGGGCGACAATCTCACGGCCGGGGCGAGCCCATACGAAGCGTCCGTGACGGCCGGCGAGGCTGAGAGTGCCGAGGCAGGCCGTGGCGCGGCGGAGGCCGTGCGATGAGCGCCCGGCGCCTCGCCGCCGTCGGCGCAGGCCTCGCGACGCCCTCCTCGACGAGGATGCTCGTCGACCGGCTCGTCGAGGCGACGCTCGACCAGCTGCAGGACCACGGTATCGAGGCGGGGGCCGACGTCTTCGAGCTGCGAGACTACGCGCATGACGTGACGGACAACATGCTCGCCGGATTCGCCTCGCCCAAGCTCGAATCGATGATCAACGCGGTCGTCTCGGCCGACGCGGTGATTTTCGCGACCCCGATCTTCTCGACCAGCTATTCGGGCCTCTTCAAGTCGTTCATCGATGTGCTCGACAAAGAGGCGCTTCTCGACATCCCGGTGCTCTTGGCCGCGACGGCCGGCACGCCGCGGCACAGCCTCGCGATCGACTACGCGATGCGTCCGCTCTTCGCCTACCTGCACGCCGACCCCGTCTCCACGGCGGTCTTCGCCGCCTCCGCCGATTGGGGCGGCAGTGGCGACCAAGTCGCCACTCTGGCGGAGCGCATCCGTAAGGGGGCCACCGAGCTCGCGGCCAAGGTCGCCCGCCGCGACCCGGCGAGCGTCAGCGATCCGTTCGATCCCGACACCTACCTCGGCAAGGGGCACTCGTTCGGGAACCTCTTGGGCGGGCTCGCCGGCGAGTGACGTGTGACGGGCCCGGCGGATCGCCGAGACCCGTCGGGGCCGTACCGGCCGGCGTAGCGTGGTCTTGACAAGGAGATGGCATGCCAGAATTCCGTTCGATCTCTCATCTCGACCTCTCGGTCTCCGACGTGGCGAGGAGCGCAGCCTGGTACGTCGAGACCCTGGGCTTGAAGCAGCTCTCACGCTCAGATCTCGACAACCGCATCATGGTCGTCCTGCTGCACCGAGAGACCGGGCTCGTGATCGGGCTGAACCAACACCGTCAGAGCGCCGCCGACCGTTTCGACGAGCGTCGGCCGGGGTTGGACCACGTCGGTTTTGCCGTCGCGAAGCGAGAGGATCTCGACGCGTGGGAGGCGAGGCTCACCGAGCTTGGCGTCGAGCATTCACCGGTCACCGACTCGCCCTCCGGGTCGGGCACGGCGCTCGTCTTCCGTGACCCGGACAACATCCAACTCGAGTTCTGGTGGTCGAGGCCGCGCAAGCTCTGAAGCGCCCCACGCCCTCCGTCCACCTGCCGGGCGGTCCCCGCGAACGGCTGTTTCCGGCGCCGAGAATATTCCCGGCGTCTCGATGGTTGTCTGTGATAGAGGATACGCATAGCGCGCATGCCATCGGAGGGAAAGGGGAGAGCGGCATGTCGAGTCGACAAACGAGGGCGCCCCGCAAGTTCACGGATCGCCGGGCCGAGCAGCTCTATCACGCGGCGAGGCTCTCGCGGTTACAGGCGGCCTTCCCCTGGTCTGCAGCCTTGCCGGTAGCGGAACGTGAACGGTTCGGTCAGGAGCTTTCCGAGCACTCGGCCCGCACGAGCGATCGTGAGCTCGACCGGCTCCTCGCCGGCTGGAAGGCCAGGGCCAGGGCGTACGAGCGCCGAGCCCGGCCCCGCCGGGCCGCATGATGCGTCGGCGCGAAGCGCCCCTGCCGGGTTCCGTCCGGCAGGGGCGCCGTTCTTTCGAGACCGCGGGGCCGGCTCTTAGAGATCGGTCTCGTCGCCCGCCCGCAGGGGTAGGAAGGTGCCGCCGCCAGCCTCCGTCGTCGTCTTGATGCGTTCGAAGGCCATCCGATTACCCGCCTCGGAGTTGATGCACTCGTGCATGGCGAAGGAGCGTTTCGGGCGCACGGCGAGCACGTAGTCCATGAACTCCGAGGCCTTCAACCACGGCGCGCTCGCCGGCACCGCCAGCGTGTCGACCCGCGTGTCGTCGGGAACGGTGAACGAGTCTCCCGGGTGGAAGAGCAGGCCGTCGACGAGAACGGCGAGGTTGTCGACGACCGGGATCGAGCGGTGGATGACCGCGTGGCGCCCGCCGAAGAAGCGCAGCGTGAACCCCGAAGCCTCGAGGCTCTCGCCGGCCCGGGCGACGGTCACGTCGTAGCCGTGCGCGGCCCGGGCGACGCCTTCGGGCCCGATGATCGGCACCGGGCCGCTCGCCCCGCCGAGGATGCGATCGAGCTGCTGCGGGGTCCAGTGGTCGGCATGCTCGTGGCTGATGACGACCGCTGCAGGGCCGTTCGGCACCGGCACCGGCCGGGTGAACGAGCCGGGGTCGACGTAAAGGGTCCCGGTTCCGTTCGAGACGACGAGGGCCGAGTGTTCGAGCTTCAGAAGGTGCATTCCTTGAGCCAACACCGCGTGCGGCCGGCCTGCAACCAGGCGCGCGGCCCCCCGGCTCCGTCCGGCGGCGGCCCTCGCAGTTTGGCCTGCCCGGTGCCGCTGTGGCATACTCAATGGGTTGTACGGCCCCATCGTCTAGCGGCCTAGGACGTCGCCCTCTCACGGCGGTAACGCGAGTTCAAATCTCGCTGGGGTCACGATAGTAAAACTCCCGGTCAGACCGGGGTTCTACTCTTTGTGGGTAAGACTGCCAGGGCGCCAGGCGGCTTTTGGCAACAGACCGGCAACGTCTGGTTGCCTCGCGGCGAGGTTGAGCGCCGTGGCGACACTGTCGGGTCGCCCTCGGATCCTGGACGGTCGTGGGTGTTTCCGGGCGGAGCGTGTTCAGGCGGCGCTGCTCTCTGTGGGGAGGTCGTTCGCCCGCCATTCGAGCATGCCGCCGTGAAGTCGGCGGGCGGGCCGCCCGGCGGCATGCAGGGTATCAGCGGCCTCGTAGGCGAGCACGCAGTATGCGCCGCGGCAGTAGGCGACGACTTGGCGGCCCGCCGGCACCTCAGCGATACGGGCAGCTAACTCTTCGACGGGGATGGACAGGGCGCCGGGAATATGGGCAGCGGCGTATTCCTCTTCTGGACGCACGTCGAGCACAGTGACGGCTGCGTCGTCGGCCATGTTCATGAGCTCTTGTCGACTGATTTCGGGGGCGTCGTGGGCAGGGTGGGGTCGAGTGTTCAGGTAGGCTGCCCGTGCCTTCTCGACGGCCGGCGCGTGGCTTTCGGCGATGGTGCACAGGCTTTGGAGAAGTCGTGCGACATCCCAACCGGCCAGGCGGTAGTGGATGCTCGTTCCCTCTCGCCTGGTGACGACGAGGCCGGCGCGTCGCAGCAGCTGCAGGTGGGCAGAGGCCGTGCTGAGGCCCAAGCCCGCGGCCTGGGCAAGGGCGTCGACGCCGCGTTCGCCCTGGGCGAGCAGTTCGAGTAGCTCAAGCCGTTTGCCGTTCGCCAGTGCCTTTCCCACGCTTGCAAGCTGGTCGAACATCTCCGATTTGAGCTGTCTGTCGCCCACGTCTGCCCCGTTCTCGCCGATGGAATCCAAACTCCATCAACCATTCTATTAGTCCATGTATTAATGGATAATTAGTAGCGAAGTGAGCCCTGAGCGAGGTTTGCGGGCGCGAAAGGTCCCGTGGCGGCCGCCGTTGGGGAAGAGTCGGAGGGGGATGGGCCATGTGCCCGGCGCCGTGAGTATCGAACTCGGCGCCTCGGCCGGACGGGTCGCCGGTGTCGAGGGGCTGGTGCTGATGATGTGCGGGCACGGGGCGATGAGCGCCGCCGGCATCCTGCAAGGCGCCGGCATCAACGGCACCTACGTGTTTGATGGCAGCCCCGAGCAGTGGGCACGCAGCACCACGGCCCCGGG
>DASTNL010000114.1:0-5697 GCA_035720905.1 Microbacteriaceae bacterium | reverse complement strand
GCGAGGCACCTCTCGTGCCGTTCGCGCCGTGGTTCGAGGCCGCCGCATGGTGGTCGAAGATGGTGCACGCCCCGGTATGGGTGGGGCTTGCGACGCTCACGGCCGCCATCGTGCTCTTCATGCTCGTGCTTCTGCTGCCGGCGGTGCGGAGGCTGGGTCTGGAGGTCAGGCTGTGGCTGGCCTCGTATGCCGGCTATCTTCTCGCGGTCTTCTTTCCGCAGTCGAGCACCTTCCGCCTCCTCGTGCCGCTCTTTCCCCTTGCGGGGCCGCTCGCCGCGCCGCGTAGCACGACGTACCGGGTCGTGCTCGTCGCCGCATTTCTCGCCGCACAGGCCGGCTGGCTCGCGCTGTGCTGGGGAGTGGACGGAGCCGACTGGTCACCGCCGTGACCCGCCGCGGGCCGGTATCGGCCGTGGCCTCGGGCACGTCACACCCCGCCACGGTTTTCGTGGGCCCGGTCGAAATTGAGATAATGGGTGAAGACTCACGAAAGGGGACCTGATGGCAGCCATGAAGCCGCGCACCGGAGACGGGCCGATGGAGGCGGTGAAGGAGGGTCGCCTCATCATCGTCCGTGTACCACTCGAGGGTGGCGGGCGACTCGTCGTGTCGGTCAACGACGACGAGGCGAAGGAGCTTCACGACGCGCTCGCGACCGCGGCGGGCATCGCCTAGCGGGGACCGCGCGGCGACACATCGTACGAGCCGGCGCCTCTGACCGAACGCGAGTTCGGCAGGGCGCCGGCTCTCTTTTCGGCCGACACCGTGCCGCCGAGGGGGCTCGGGGCTGCCGGGAGGCTCGGCGCCTCCGGTAGCCTCGGAGCCGTGGGAAGGCTTCGGATCGCCGGAAAGCCTCAGCTCAGGCGCCTTTCTTGATGACCTGGAGCAGGCCGTCGCCGGCCGGCGAGACGGCGGTCGTGACGGCGTCGGAGACGGCGGTCTCGGCGAGGAGGGTGCGGAAGGCCGCCGTGACCGCGTCGCGCCTGGCCGGCTCGGCCACGCGGTCTTTCCACAGCGCGTGCGGGACGAGGATGATGCCGCCCTGGCGGGCCAGCCGTAACGCGTGCTCGAAGCATTCGATGACCTGCCGGGGATCGGCGTCGACGAAGACGATGTCGTACGAGTTCTCGTTCATCCTGGGCAGCACGTCGAGCGCCCGCCCGGTGATGAGGCGGACGCGGTTGCCATGCACCCCCGCCCGGGAGAAGTACTCTCGCGCGTGCTGCTGAAAATCGAGTTCGACGTCGATCGAGGTGAGCGAGGCCTCGCCGCCCGCCCCCAACAGCCAGAGGCCCGAGACTCCCGCCCCCGTGCCGATTTCGATGATCGACCGGGCCCTGGAGGCGGCGACGACGAGACGGGCCTGTGCGCCGACTGCCGGCTCGATCGCCTCGATGCCCAGTTCGAGAGACTGCGTACGGGCCGTGGTGAGGATATCGTCTTCGACGACAAGCTCCCCGGCGAATTTCCAGCTCGAGGTCTTCGACACCGTGCCTCCCGTCTCTTCAGCACCATAAGGATACGGTGCGCCGGGTCGCTGCTTGGCGTTCTGGGCGGGAAACCGGCAGGCATGCGGTCGTCACCTGATCGGCACGGGTAGTCTGTGGGGGTGCTCAGTGGGCTCAGTCTCGACAAGTTGCTGATCGTCGGCGTCATCGCGGTGCTGCTGCTCGGCCCGACGCGCTTGCCCTCCTATGCGAAGAAGCTTGCCGTGCTGGTGAAACGCCTCCGTGCGTTCGCGAGCGACGCTCAAGATCGCATGCGGGAGGAAATGGGCCCGGGCTTCGATGATGTCGACTGGAAGAAACTCGACCCCCGCCAATACGACCCTCGGCGCATCATCCGCGAGGCGCTTTTCGATGACGGGGACGACGACGCCGACCAGGTGCGTACCGGTATCAGCGCACCGAGCGACGACGCGGCGCAGGCCCTCGCCGACGACGAAGGAACGGCCGACGACACGGGTGCCGCGACCGGCGGCGAGACGCCCGTGGATGCGGCGGCCGACGAGGCCATGGTGAGCGTGCCGCCGTTCGATCAAGAGGCGACCTGACAGACGACGGCCCGTCGGCCGGCGCTTACGACAGGACCGCATGGCAGGCCGGGGCGGAGGAAGCTAGTCGCCCGTCGGCTCGTCGGCTTGGGCGCCCGATTCCCCTTCGTGCCTGGCGGCGTCGAGTTCCGCCAACACCGAGCGCAGTTCGGCGCGCACGAAATCCCTGGTCGCCACGTCTTGGATGGCCAGGCGCAACGCAACGACCTCGCGGGCCAGGTATTCGGTGTCGGCGAGGTTGCGTTCGGCGCGTTGCCGGTCTTGTTCGATCTGCACCCGGTCGCGGTCGTCTTGCCTGTTCTGCGCCAGCAAGATGAGCGGGGCGGCGTAGGAGGCCTGCAGGCTGAGCACCAGGGTCAGCGCGATGAAGCCGAGCTTGGCCGAATCGAAGCGCCACGGCGCCGGCAGCAGCGTGTTCCACGAGATCCAGATCGCCGAGAAGAGCGTCAGGCCGAGGAGGAACCAGGGGGTGCCCATCGCCCGGGCGATCCACTCGGTGAACCGGCCGAACGTGTCGCCCTCGCCGCGGGGCGCACGCCGCGAGAAGAGCGGGGCGCGAAGGCCGCGGGGCGCGTCGAGCAGGTCGCCTGCCTTCCTAGCGTGCATCGCCCACCCCCTTACCTCCCGGCCCGTCGGCCTCGCCGGTGACCGGGCCGAGCGCCGTCTGCCCGGTGGCGGTCTTCAGCTGCGCGACCGCCCGGTCGCCGTCGCCGGCCTCGCCGTCGGTGTTGCGCCAGTCGTCCGGCAGCAGGTAATCGAGGATGTCGTCGATCGTGACGACACCGACCAGCCGGTGGTTGTCGTCGACCACCGGCACCGCGACGAGGTCGTAGCTGGCGAGGGTTCGCGTGACCTCCGCGGCGGAGGCGTCGACGCTCACCGGGTCGAGCGTCTGATCGATGAGCGTGCTGAGCCGTTCGTGGGGCGGATATCGCAGCATCCGTTGAAAGTGCACGATGCCGAGGAAGCGGCCCGTGGGCGGGTCGTACGGCGGCAGGGTGACGCAGACCGTCGTGCCGAGCGCGGCGGGCAGGTCGTGGCGGCGGATGAGGGCCAAGCCTTCCGCGACGGTCGCGTCGGCCGAGACGATGATCGGCTCGGTCGTCATCAGCCCGCCTGCCGTGTCGGGGGCGTAATTCAAGAGAAAGCGCACGTCTTCGGCCTCTTTGGGCTCCATCAGCTGCAGCAGGCGTTCCCGTCGGGTCTCCTGCAGCTGTGCGATGAGGTCTGCCGCGTCGTCGGGCTGCATCTGGTCGAGCACGTCGGCGGCCCGGTCGTCGTCGAAGCGTGCCAAGATCTGCAGCTGGTCGGCCGTCGGCATCTCCTCCAGCGCGTCCGCCAGCCGGTCGTCGGAGAGCTCTCGCACCACCTCGTGCATGCGCAGGTCCGGCAGGTCTCGCAGGGTGTTCGCGAGGTCGGCCGCCTTGAGGTCGGAGAACGTCGCGATCAGCTGCTGCGCCGATTGGGCCTTGCCGAGTCGCCCGCGCTCGCGCACCTCGTTCCAGTGTGCGAAGACGGTCGGGCCTTTGACGAACGGCGCGGCGCTCGTCTTCGGGCGCCGCACGAAGAGCTGCCCGATCGCCCACTCGCCCTGCGCGGAACGTTCGATCGCCACGTCTTCGATCGTTCCTTCGCCGGAGCCGTCACGGAACGTGATGGTGCGCCCCAGCATCTCTGCGACGATCCGCACCTCGCCGCCGCGTTGCAGGAACCGCCGCACGTTGATCAGCCCGGTCGTGATGACCTGGCCGGCGCCGATCGAGGTCACGCGGCCGATCGACAGGAAAACGCGACGTTTGCCGGGGATCTCGACGACGAGGCCGACCACCCGTGGAGGGTCGTTGCGCCGATACACGACGAGCACGTCGCGCACCTTGCCGACCCGGTCGCCGACCGGGTCGAAGACGAGGCAGCCGGCGAGCCGTGCGGCGAACACTCTGGCGGAACTCACACTGATAACTTACGGTGTCGTGCGCCGCACCCGTGTCCGGCCGCGCGGCGTGCGGGTAACGTGTGCTGGATGAGCACCCAGAACCCGTTCCCGAGTCGCGCCCGCCGGGCGATCCGTCGGGTGCCTCACGGCGACATCGTCGCGTCGTTCGCCACCTATCGGGAGGCGCAGCAGGCGGTGGACGGGCTCGTCAAGGCGGAGTTCCCCGTCGAGCAGGTCGCGATCGTCGGCAGCGACCTGAAGACGGTCGAACGGGTGACCGGCAGACTCACCTGGGGCCGGGTCGCTCTCGCAGGCGCGGCGTCGGGCGCGTGGCTGGGAATCTTCCTCGGCGTGCTCTTCAGCATCTTCTCCGCCGGCGCGAGTGTCGGCATCATCGGTGCCGCCGTAATGATCGGCGCGGGTTTCGGGATGCTCTTCGGCGTCGCCTCGTACGCCATCAACCGGCGTCGCAAAGATTTCACGTCGATGACGCAGGTGTTGGCCGATCGCTACGACCTGATCGTCGACCCGCAGTTCGGCGGTCGTGCCGGCAATCTTCTCGCCGAGGCGGGCGTGCGCAGTACGGCGTCGGCGCCGCGCCCCGGCGTGGCTGAGACCCTGCCGTCGGCCACCGGCGTCGCGGGCCCGCCCCGCGGCCCCGACCGACGGCCCCGGCCGCGATACGGCGAATACGTCTCCGAGCCGCCCGCGCAGGCCGCGGGCCAGGAGGCCGCCGGCACGGGGAGTACCGCAGACGGCCCCGGGGATGGCACCGGCGCCCCGCCAGAGGATGATGGGGATACCCCGCGAGGCGATGCGGGCGCCGACGACGGCCGTGCCGCCGAGGGCGGGGCCGGCGCGGGGAAGGACTACTCGGGGGAGAGATCGGAGTAGGCCGCCTCCGAACCGGTGCCGCCGGCAATGCCGGCACCGTGCGGCGCGCCTTTCTTGCCACCCGCCATATAGACCGCGGTCGCGATGCCTCCGACGACCAGCACCGCGCCGCCCGCGATGACGGTCAAAGGTATGCCGAGGAGGCTGCCGACCACGCCGACGGTGATGCCGCTGAAGGTCTGCATGCCGGGGCCGAACATGCTGTATGCGCCGATCACGCGGCCACGCTCGGCGACCGGGGCCTCCAGTTGCACGATTGCCTGCTCGGTCGCCGTGCTCGTGATCTGTGCGAAGCCCGTGAGAATGAGCGCTGCGATCGCGACGGCTATCGACCCGGTGAACGCGAAGAGGGCCGAGAACAGGCCGAACGCGACGGTGCTGACGACGGCCGTGGCGCCGGTGGGCTTGATCCAGCCGCTCGCCTCCAAGAAGAACCCGCCGATCACGCCGCCCGCGCCCAGGGCGAACAGCAGGATGCCGTACACGAGGTCGGGGTCGGCCCCACCCGCGAGCTTGTTCCCGAAGACCGGCATCGCGGTCTGCAACACGGCCCCGATGGTGACGGCGGCCAGCGCGGCGAGAATGAGCATGCCGAGAATCTTGCGGTTGCGGCGCACCGTGCCGAGCACCCGGAACGAGGAGAGGAGCGACATGCGCTGCGCGGTGCCTGCGGAGCCGTCTCGGCTGTGCCCGGTGAACGCGGTCGTCGCGAGGAAGACGGTGAGCGGAACGTAGAAGATGATGTTCGTGAAGATGCCGTAGGTCGGCCCTAAGCCTACGAGAAGCACCGACCCGACGACCGGGCCCAGCAAGATGC
>DASTNL010000113.1:0-2133 GCA_035720905.1 Microbacteriaceae bacterium | reverse complement strand
GCGCTTACGGGCCGTCACAGTGCGGCCCTCGCTGGCTCGAATGGGTCTAGTAGGGAGGTGGTTTCGGCCACGATAATGCCCTCTCGTCAACCCGTGAGTACACGGGAGTACACGAAAGGGGCTTAGCTCGCCTTCGCCTCACTGCCGACGCTACCCCGGAATCACGCTGTGACCTGGGGTTTTATCGGAGAGCGAGTGACGGGAATCGAACCCGCGCCATCAGCTTGGGAAGCTGAGATTCTGCCATTGAACTACACTCGCGTGCCCACAACCTTACCGGGAGCCGCGTGTCTCTTCCACCTAGGCCCAGGTAGCATCGGTCGCACGTTTCTGCTCGTAAGCCGCCGACGTTTCCTTCCGGCCCTGTCACTACTTGGCCGGTGGCCGGTGGCGGTTTGGCCGATGGCGCGTGACGCGCGGCTGGCAAGGGGTGGCTCGGGCTCAACTAGGCTGAGGGCGTGCTGCTCTCCGATCGAGACATCAAGGCAGGCATCCAGCGCGGGCGCATCAGGCTCGACCCATACGACGCACAGATGGTGCAGCCGGCCAGCGTGGATGTGCGGCTCGACCGGCTTTTCCGACTCTTCTCGAACCATAAATATGGCGTGATCGACCCGGCGGAAGATCAGCCCGAACTGACTTACCTCGTGGATGTCGACGCCGACCGGCCGTTCATTCTGCATCCGGGCGAGTTCGTGCTGGCTTCCACCTACGAGAAGGTCGGCCTGCCCGATGATGTTGCGGCGCGCCTGGAGGGCAAGAGCTCGCTCGGCCGGCTGGGCCTTCTGACCCACTCCACGGCCGGCTTCATCGACCCCGGATTCACCGGCCATGTCACATTGGAACTCAGCAACGTGGCGACGCTGCCGATCAAGCTGTGGCCGGGCATGAAGATCGGCCAGCTGTGCTTCTTTCAACTCTCGTCACCCGCCGAGCAGCCATATGGTGCGGCGAACGGTTCCCGCTACCAAGGGCAACGCGGGCCGACCGCCTCCCGCTCGCATATCGGCTTTCACCGCACCGTCGTGGCCCCGCTCGACGAGCGCTGATCGTGCCGCTGCGCCCGGGTCTGCGGGCTCATGTCACCTCGGAGCCGGGGCGGAGCGCTCGGCGAGGAAGGCGACCTGCTTGAGCCACTGGTAGGTTTGGCCGCCTTCGTGGTTGTTGTAGGGGTACACCTCAATGGCCTTGTCGGCGCTGGCGAGAGCGTTGAAGGCCGCGAAGACCGTCGACGGCGGCACGGTCTCGTCCATGAGGGCGACGGAGAACAAGGCGGGGATGGTGATGCGCTTCGCGAAGTTGACGCCATCGAAGTACGCGGCGGTGTTCCACACCCGATCGGCCTCGTCGCGGTGCACGGAGAGGTATCTGGCAACCTCCCCGAACGGCCCGTTGATCGACACGGCGGCGCCGTATTCCCAGGCGCAGAGGAAGGCCACGTCGGGCATGGCGGCCCAGAGCCCTCCCGACAGCCCCGCCGCCGCCAACGCGATACCGCCGCCCTGGCTGCCGCCGGCGACCGCGATGCGGGCCGGGTCGACGAAGCTCCAGGTCTTCACCTCGTCGAGGAGCCGCACGGCGTCGGTGTAGACGCGCCGGTAGTAGTGCTCATGCGGGCTCGCGATGCCGCGGGTCATCCACCCGGCGACGGCCGCTCCGGAGCCGTGCGGGTCGGCCGTCTCGCCCCCGCTGCCCCACCCGGAGCCCTGGCCGCGGGTGTCCATGAAGACGTGAACGTAGCCGCACAGCGCCCACTGTGCACGCTCCCCGGCGATGCCGCGCCCGCCGTTATAGCCGTTGAATTCCACGACAGTGGGCAGTCGTTCGCCCTCCCGCCCCTTCGGCCTCGTGACCCAGGCCTTCACGGGCTCCGCGCCGAAGCCCGGGAAGGTGAGGTCTTCGACGACGATCTCGGTGATCGGAGTCTGCGCCGCTACGCGGGTTGCGGCCGCACCGCCCTCCTTCGCCGCCGAACGCGACTCGGTGAGGGTCTTGGACCAGAATGCGTCGAAATCGGCGGGCTCACGCACCGTCGGAGTGAACGCGCGCAACTCTTCCAGCGGCATATCGGTGTAGGGCACACATCGATCCTAAGAGGGCCGGCCTGCCCGTCAGGCGGGCGACCCCGGGCGC
>DASTNL010000112.1:0-11020 GCA_035720905.1 Microbacteriaceae bacterium | reverse complement strand
TTCGGCCGCGTCGAAGACGAGGCCTCGCGCGCCGTCATCGACGAGGTCGCCGCGGTGCCGACCGACTCCCGGGACCGCCCGCTGGACGACGTGGTCATCGAGTCCGTCACCGTCGAGGACGTCTGACGGCCCCTCCCCGTGAGCGAGCCCGACGAGTCGCGAGCGAACTTCTGTTACCGGCATCCTGACCGGCAGAGTTTCGTGCTCTGCCAGCGGTGCGGGCGCACGATCTGCGGGGAATGCCAGACCCCGGCGCCGGTCGGGGTGATCTGCCCCGAATGCATGGCGGAGCAGCGTGCCTCCGCCCCCAGGACGCGCTCCCCCCTGGTGAAGCGCACCAGGCGGCTGGCAACGCCCGGCCAGCCGGCCGTGACGTACGCGATCATGGGCATCTGCATTCTCGCCTGGCTCGTCGAATCGCTGCCGGGCATCGGCGGGCACGTGACGAATGCACTGCAGTATGCGGGGGTCTATTCGTACCCGGGCCCGGTCTTTCAACCGTGGCGCATGCTGACCAGCCTCGCCGTGCATTACTCGATCCTGCACATCGGGCTGAACATGTACACCCTGTGGATCTTCGGCAAGGTGTTGGAGCCCGTGGTAGGGCGCGGTCGTTACCTCACGCTCTTCTTGGTGAGCGGCTTCGGCGGGTCCGTCGGCGTGTTGCTGCTCGCCTCGCCCCTGGTTGCGGTGGGCGGGGCCTCCGGGGCCCTGTTCGGCCTGTTCGGGGCGCTGATCGTCATACACCGCAGGCTGGGCGGCAACATCACCCAATTGCTCGTTCTCTTGGCGATCAACCTGGTGATCAGCTTCATACCGGGGTTCAACATCGCCTGGCAGGCCCACCTCGGCGGTCTCGTCATCGGCTCCCTCGTGGGATGGATCTTCATCGAGACCCGCGGGCGAGCGCTCTTCGGCCGTCAGGTCGGCCTCGTCGCGCTCCTGTCGGTGGTGCTCGTCGCGGCGAGCTTTTTGCACTTCGTCGCCTGAGGGCCGGGCCGTTATCCACAGGCTTGTACACAGCTGGGGATAGTTACACGGCTGTAGTCCGGGAGGGTCCCGTGGCGCGAGCGCGGGACCTCAGCGCCAGCGGGTCGTCATCAAGAAGCCCACGAAGGCGATGCCGAACCCGATGAGAATGTTCCAGCTGCCGAGCCCGGGAATCGGGTACATGCTGCTGCTGACATAGAAGACGATGATCCAAACCAGGCCGAGAAGCATGAAACCGAACATGACCGGCTTGAACCAGACCGGGTTAGGCAGGTCTTCTTTGCGCCGGGGCGCCAGAATCGGCTGCGCGGGTTTCTTCGTGCCGTCGGTGCGTGCCATGACACCACAGTCTACCGGTGCCCTCTTCCCCGGCAGCGGCCGGGAGGCCTCTGCCGGGGCGGGCCGGTCCGTGCCGGTGCCCCGACCCTAGGATAGGAGGCGTTCCGCATCCCTTCCGCGCCGCCCGCCCAGGCGGTTCGGGATTCTCTGGCACCCCCAAGGCATGGTGGCTCTATGACCCGCGTTCTCGTCGTCGACAACTACGACAGCTTTGTCTACACGCTGAACGGCTACCTGCAAGAGCTCGGTGCGAAGACCGAGGTGCTGCGCAACGACGCCTTCGAGGCCGACGAGGCGAAGGATCGCATCGCCGATTACGACGCGGTGCTCGTCTCGCCGGGTCCCGGGACCCCGGCGCAGGCCGGCGTCTCGATCCCTCTCGTGCGGGCGGCTGCCGACACGGGCACCCCGCTTCTGGGCGTCTGCCTCGGGCATCAGGCGATCGCCGAGGCGTTCGGCGCCACGGTCGGCGTCGCCGACGAGCTTATGCACGGCAAGACCTCCCTCATCGAACACGACGACAGCGACCTCTACGCGGGGGTCGCGCAGCCCTTCACCGCGACCCGCTACCATTCGCTGGCGGTGCGAGACGACACGGTGCCGAAGATTCTCGACGTCACGGCACGCACGCGCGACGGTGGCGTGATCATGGGGTTACGGCACCGGGAGGCGCCGATCGTCGGCGTGCAGTTTCACCCGGAGTCGGTGCTCACCGAGAGCGGTTATCGCATTCTCGGCAACTGGCTCGAATCGGTCGGCGTCGAGGGCGCGGCCCTGCGTGCCGCGACCCGCAGCCCGCTGCCCTTGGCCTGAGGGTCGGCCGGCCTCACTCGCCGCCCTCCGGCGTCGTCGCGCCTCCCGTGCAGTACCCGAGCGTCACGACGGAATGCTGCGGGACCTCGCCGGGCGGCAGCGACTGGGTCGACACGACCCGGGGGGCGCTCGCCTGGCAGTTCGGGTCGGCCCGCGCGCGCGGAGCCAGGCCGAGAGGGGGCGCCTGGAGCCGGTCGGTCGCGTCGGAAAGCTCCATGCCGACGAGGTCGGGCAGGTCGACGGTGCCGCTCGAGACGACCATGTCGACGACGGTGCCCTCGGCCTGCGTGCTGCCCGCCTCGGGAATGGTGCGCACGACGGTGCCGGCGGGCGCCTCCGAAGAATCTTGCTGGTCGACCGCACCCGGCGTGAACCCTGCGGCGGTCAAGGTCTCTTCCGCGGTGTCGACGTGCATCGTCTCGACGTCGGGCACCGCGGTGACCGGCGGCCCGCTTGAGACCAGGAGCCGAACGGTGTCGCCTGAAGCGAGAGACGCGCCCGCGTGCGGCCGGGTGCCGATGACGAGGCCGGGGTCGACGGCCGTGCTCGCCTCGTCGGAACGCACCGGCGTGAGGCCCATGCCGGAGAGCCGGTGTGCGGCGTGCTCGTAGGTCAGGCCTGCCAGCCGCGGCACGGTGCGGGCCGTGGCCGCAGCACCGGCCGACGGCCGCATCTCGACGAACCAGTAGCCGAAAGCCACCACCACTGCGAGGGCGAGGGCGCATGCCGTCACCCAGAGCCAGGCCGCGTGCGTTCGGTGCCGTGGGGTGGCGGAAGGCTCCGATGGTGCGGCCGGCCCGGGCCGTGCCGGGAGTGGAGCCTCGGGGGGACGGCCGTCGGCGTGCGCGGGCGGTGTGGCGCGGGCGGGTTCTTCTTCTGCCGGAGAGGTGGCGGCCACAGGGGAATCCGAAGCCGCCGACGCGAGATCTGGAGTATCTGGGGCGTGCGGGTACGCCGGATCCGGCGTACCGGTGGCGGCCAGGGTGGCGAGCCTCGCCCGCGTGGCGGCCGCGCCCTGCCGGTGTGCAGCCTGCAGCTCGAGGCGGAACTCCCGCGCGCTCTGGTAACGTTCGTCGCGATCTTTGGCCAGCGCGCGGTGCACGACCGTCTCGAGCAGCGGCGATACGGCGGGGTTCCAGCGCCTGGCGGGCGGCGCAGGAGTGCGGATGTGCTGTCGGGCGACGTCGACGGCCGTGGTGCCCGTGAAGAGCGGCCGGCCGGTGAGCATCTCGAAGAGCACCACCCCGGTGGAGTACAGGTCGGTGCGCGCGTCCAGTACTTCGCCGCGCGCCTGTTCGGGAGAGAAGTAGCCGGCCGTGCCGAGGATCGTCGTGGTCTGAGCCAACGCCGTCGCCGTCTCTGTGATGGCGCGGGCGATGCCGAAATCCATGACCTTGACCTGGCCGGCGAGCGTGATCATCACGTTGCCGGGCTTGATGTCGCGATGCACGATGTCGGCCCGGTGTGAGTATTCGAGCGCGGTCAAGATGCCGGAGGCGATGCGCACGGCGGCCGTCACATCGAGCCTGTTGCCGTGGATCATCTCGCGCAGTGCCGTGCCGACCACGTACTCCATGACGATGAACGACGAACAGGCGCCGCCTGGGCCGTCGGACGTGTCGTCTTCGCCCGCGTCGAAGATGCGCACGATGGTCGGGTGTGTCATGCGCGCCGCCGCCTGGGCTTCCCTCCGGAACCGGGCGCGGAACTCCGGGTCGTCGGCCAGCGTCGACTTCAGGAACTTGATGGCGACCACACGGCCCAGGCGTGTGTCGCGGCCGCGGTAGACGTCGGACATGCCGCCGCGGCCCACGAGGTCGCCGACGAGATAGCGCCCGGCGACGAGCCGGCCGCCGCCGTTCACGAAGCCTTCCCGCAGGTCACGTCAGCGGGTCACCCGTTGTTCCCGGGGCCGTGGTCGCCGCCCGCGCCGGGTGTCGGCGAGTCGCTGGAAGACGGCGGCGCGGAGGTCGCCGCGGCGGTCACCGTGACGGCGACCGACGGCGAGGGCTTCGACTCGGTGTCGCCGCAGTAGATCGTGTAGCTGATCTGGTAGGTGCCGGGCGCAGCGTCGGCCGGCACGTTCCACACGGCGGGCGAGACGTTCACGTCGACCTTGTCCTCCCCTTGGGCCGTCGACTGGCCGGGAGCCTGCACGTACAGCTGGTGCGCAGTGAGGGTCTGCCCCGACGGGCAGGAGTCTTGCCCGAACGTGACCGTGACGGTGTCGCCCGGTGCGGCCGTGGTCTGGCTGAGGCCGGGGGCGGCGCCCGGCGTCGATGGTGCCGCCATCTTGCTGTAGACGGTGAACTGGATGGGCTGCGTGCGACGCACGTTCCCGGTGGGGTTGACGTCGTAGACCGTGCCCACTTGGCTGGGGCTGGTCGCGGGCTTTCCCTCGTTCTGGCTCGGCGATGCCGTGTTGCCGGCCGCCGCGAGCTGGCTCGCCGCCGCGTCGAAGGACAGCCCCACGTAGTCGCTCTTGGTGATCATCATGTACTGGTCGGGCGTCGACGACGGGGTCGCAGGCGTTGTGCGCGCCGGCGCGGAGGAGGTTTGTTTGGCTTGCGGCTTCGCGCCCCCGGTCTGGTTCACGAGCGCCCAGATCGTGCCGCCCAACACGATCAAGAGGATGACGATGAGGGCGATGAGCGGTGCCGTCCAGGGGCCGCGCCGACGCCGCTTCTTCTGTTCGGCCGGCTGCCATGCAGGCTGCCCCTGCGCCGGACGCCCGGGCGGGGTGGCCGGTCTCGCCCCGGTGGTTCGGGCACCCTGCGGCAGCAGCATCGTCGCCGCCGTGTCGCCCTGCTGGGTCAAGAGCATCGTGCGCTGATCGTCGGCGAGGGCGATCGCCGGGACCTGACGGGTCGCGCCCGCCGTGTCCCCGCGCCGCAGCGCCTGCGCCGCTCGGGCGAGGTGTGCGGCCGATTCGGGCCGGTCTGAGGGGTTCTTCGCGATGCAGGAGAAGACCAGGGCCCGCACGGGGCCCGGTATTGTCGTCGGCAGGTCGGGCGGTGCCTCGTTGATTTGAGCCATCGCGATCGCGACCTGCGACTCGCCGGTGAACGGCCGGCGACCCGCCAGGCATTCGTAAGCGACGATGCCGAGCGAATAGATGTCGGTGGAGGGCGACGCCGGGTGGCCCGACGCCTGCTCGGGCGAGAGGTATTGCACGGTGCCCATTACCTGGCCGGTCGCCGTCAACGGCACCTGGTCGGCGACGCGCGCGATGCCGAAGTCGGTGATCTTCACCCGCCCGTCGGGTGTGATGAGCAGGTTGCCGGGCTTGATGTCGCGGTGCACGAGCCCTGCGGAGTGGGCGGCGTGGAGGGCGGCCGCGGTCTGGGCCACGATGTCGAGCACCCGGTCGGTGGTGAGGGTGTGTTCCCGTTCCAGGACCGCCGAAAGGGGCTCGCCGGGCACGAGCTCCATGACGAGGAAGGCGCTGCCGTCTTCCTCGCCGTAGTCGTAGACGTTGGCGATGCCTTCGTGGTTGACGAGCGCCGCGTGCCGCGCCTCGGCACGGAACCGCTCCAGGAATCCCGGGTCGCCGAGGTATTCGTCTTTCAGGATCTTCAACGCGACCGTGCGGCCGATGATGCTGTCGGTGGCCTGCCACACCTCGCCCATGCCGCCGATGGCGATGCGCGATTGCAGTTCGTAGCGTCCCCCGAACGTGAGCCCTGCTGTGGGTCTCATTTCTTCAGCACCGCCTCTAGTACCTTCTTCGCAATCGGCGCGGCGATGGTGTTTCCCACGCCGCTCTGACCCTCGCCGCCGCCGTCCTCGACCACGACGGCGATGGCATACTTCGGGCTCTGTGCCGGCGCGAAACCGGTGAACCACAGCGTATAGGGGAGCCCTGGACCGTTCTGTGACGTGCCGGTCTTTCCCCCGACGTCGACCCCGTCTATTGTCGCATTACTGGCCACGCCCTTTTTGACGTCTTCTACCATGATCTGCCGCAGCGTGTTGGCGGTTTGCTCAGACATGGCGCGGTCGAAGACCTTGGGCGTGAACCGTTCGAGGGTGTGCAGATTCGCCGACTTCACCCATTCGACGAGGTTCGGCTGCATCACGAGGCCGCCGTTCGCGATGGCGGCCTGCACCATCGCCATCTGCAGGGGTGTGGCTCGGGTGCTGGCCTGGCCGAAGGAGCTGAGCCCCGTCTGCGGCACGTTGTAGTCGTCTGGGTAGATGCTGGGAGTCACCGGTATGGGGATGTCGAACGCGTGCCCGAAGCCGAACTTCTCGGCGGCGGCGCGGATCGTGTCGGCGCCGAGTTTCATACCCAGTTCGGCGTAGGGAATATTGCACGACCGGATCATGGCGAGGGTTATGGTCACCGTGTTGCCGTCGCCGCATTTCGTGCGCTCGGCATTATGCACGTACGAGTCGGTGCCCGGCAGGCGCAGTGCCGCAACGTCGGGCAGCGTGCTGTCGGCGGTGTACGTGCCCGAGTCCAGCGCGGCCGCGGCGACGATCGGTTTGAACGTGGAGCCCGGATAGTTGAGGTTGCCGCCGATCGCCCGGTTGACGAGTGGCCGGGTCGGCGCGGCGAGGAGAGCCTTGTAGGTGGCGTCGAGTTGCGCCGTGTTGTGCCCGGCCAGGGTGTTCGGGTCGAACGTGGGCCGGGAGACCATGGCGAGGATGCGCCCGGTCTTGGGCTGGAGCACGACCACGGCCCCCTTCAGGGAGCCGAGCGCGTCGTACGCCGCCTTCTGCAGGCTCGGGTCGATCGTCAACTCCACCGACGCGCCCTGCGGATGCTTCCCCGTCAGGGTGTCGGTCAGCCGGGTGAGGAACTGCGATCCGCTGGTGCCCGACAGGCTCTCGTTGAGCGCGCCCTCGATTCCGGTCGGGGCGCCGTTCACCGGGAAGAAGCCGGTGACGGAGGAGTACACCGGCCCGTTCGTGTAGACACGCTGATACTTGTACTGGTCTTTGCTCGGCACCGACTTCGCAATCGCTCGGCCGTCGACGAGAATCGAGCCGCGTTGTGCGAGCCGGGCGTCGGCCAGCGTGAAGCTGTTGCGCGGATCGGCCGCCAGGGAATCGGATCGCACCGCGCCGATGATCGACGTCGACACGAGCAGTGCCACGAACATCGCCAACACGACGACGCTTACCCGCTTGAGCTCGCGGTTCACCTCACACCACCACCCTCGGCTGATCGTGCACCGTGTCAGACAGGCGCAAGAGGAGCGCGGCGATGATCCAGTTCGCGGTGAGGGAGGAGCCGCCCGCCGCGAGGAACGGCGTCGCAAGCCCGGTCAGCGGGATGACGCGGGTTATGCCGCCGATCACGATGAAGCATTGCAGTGCCACGGTGAACGCCAACCCGACCGCGAGGAGCTTGCCGAAGTCGTCACGCCCCGAGAATCCGATGCGGAACCCGCGGGAGACGAAGAGGAGGTAGAGCGCCAGGATCGCGAAGAGGCCTGCCAGCCCGAGCTCCTCGCCGAGGCTCGCGATGATGTAGTCGCTTTGGGCCAGCGGAACCGTGGCGGGCCGGCCCTGGCCGAGACCCGTACCGAGGATCCCTCCGTATGCCATGCCGAAGAGGCCTTGCACGAGCTGGAAGCTGCCTCGGGTGGCGTCGTAGACGTGCGGGTTGAACGGGTCGAGCCAGTTCTGGAATCGGGCCGTGACGTAGGGCAGGGTGCGGCTGGCGACCAGCGCCCCGCCGGCGAAGAGGACGACACCGATCGCGACCCAGCTGACCCGTCCGGTCGCGACATAGAGCATGACGAGGAACAGGCCGAAGTATAAAAGCGCGGTGCCGAGGTCGCGCTGGAAGACGATCACCGCCATCGAGAGCGCCCAGAGGACGAGGATCGGGCCCATGTCGCGCAGCCGGGGCAGTCGCACGCCCAAGACCGTGCGGCCGACGAGCGAGAGCGCGTCGCGATGCTGCACCAGGTAGCCGGCGAAGAAGACGGCGAGGAAAAGCTTCGCGACCTCGCCGGGCTGAAAGCTGAACGGGCCGACCGCGATCCAGATGCGGGCGCCGAAGACGGTGCGCCCGAGCCCCGGCACCATGGGCAGGAGGAGCAGCACGATCGCGCCGATGCCGAAGAGGTAGGTGTATCCCTGCAGCATGCGGTGGTGGCGCACCACGAGGATGACGGCGATAGCGCAGGCCACGGCAATCGCCGTCCACGCGATCTGGCGCACCCCGGCGCTCTGCCAGCCCGACTGGCCGAGCTCGAGGTCGATTCGGTAGATCTCGGCGATGCCGAGCCCGTTCAGCACCGTGACGATCGGCAGGATGAGCGGGTCGGCGTGCGGCGCGGAAACCCGGAGGCAGACGTGGAGCAGAAAGACGAGGGCGGCCAGAGCGGCGCAGTAATACAGCAGCGCGAAGTCGACGTGGCCGAGGGCCCCCAGCTGCACGAGGAGGATCGCCGCCCCGTTGATCGCACAGGCGAAGACCAGCAGCAGAAGCTCGAGATTGCGCAACCGCGTGGGCAGCCGCCAGCGGTGCCGGGTCTGGGCGGGCGCCGTGGGCGCCCATGCCTCGGCGGTCATCGGCTGTCCGTATCGTCGCGCAGGTGTTCCACGATCCGCCGCGCGTCCGGCAGTGAGTCGGTGTTGACCGTCTCGGTGACCTGTTGGCGATCGAACGAGTCGAGGCCCGACACCGGGATGCCGGAGCGCTCGTAAACGTGTGAGAGGGAGAGTGGGCCCACGCTCTGCTGCACCCCGCGGTAGATCACCACCTGGCCGTCATGCACTCCGACGTAATACATGCTCTGTGTCCACCGGTATGCGGTGAACCCGGCCGCCACGAGGGCGAGGGCCACGACGATCGCCGCCACAAGCCAGAAGGTCTTGCGGCGGCGGGCCCGTCGGGCGTCTTCTTCGATCAGCTCGTTCAGGTAGTCCTGGCTGGGCGACTCGAAGTGACTGGGGTCGGCCAACGGCGACGCGGGGCGCAGCCGGAGTGCCGGCAGTCGGATGGTGCGCCCCGCGGGGGCGGCCGGTTCCGCTCCGAGCGGCCCTGCCGCAGAGCCGACCGTCACAGGTTCGGAGGAACGTGTGCCGGGCAGGTCGTCGGCGATGTCGAGGATCACGATCGTCACGTTGTCGGGGGCGCCCCCGTCGAGCGTGTGACGCAGCAACCGGCTCGCGGTCTGCCGCGGACTGTCACCGGTCGCGAGCTCCCGGCGGATCGCCGCGTCGTGGAGCACTCCGGTCAACCCGTCAGAGCACAGCAGCCACCGGTCGCCGGGCCTTGTCGCCACGGAAAAGGTGTCGATCTCGGGGGATGCGTCGACGTCGCCCAAGACGCGCATCAAAACGGAGCGGCGCGGGTGCACCCGTGCCTCCTCCCGGGTGATGCGGCCGCTGTCGACGAGGCGTTGCACGAATGTGTGGTCGGTGGAGACCTGGGTGAGCACCCCGTCACGGAACAGGTAGATGCGTGAGTCGCCGATGTGGGCGACGGCCATGTGGTCGCCGACACGGCAGATGGCGCTGACCGTCGTACCCATGCCCGTCAGTTCGGGCCGCTCCATGACCTTGTCGGTGAGGCTCGTGTTCGCGGCCAGAAGCGCCGCGTGCAGCGCGTCTTCCGCCTCGGCCGCGTCGGCGTACTGCCGGTCGGCCTCCTTGATGCGCCGCAGGGCGAGGGCGCTGGCGACGTCTCCTCCGGCGTGCCCGCCCATCCCGTCGGCGACAAGAAAGAGCTCGCGGCCCGCGTAGCCCGAATCTTGGTTGTTCGCGCGCACCTTGCCGACGTGAGACACGGCGACGGCGTGGTTGATCTCGGGCATCCTCGCCGCCTACCGCCGCAACTCGAACGTGGTCATGCCGACCTTGATCGGGGTGTCCAGCGGGACGATCGTCGGTGTGCCGATACGGGTTCCGGCGAGGAAGGTGCCGTTCGTGGAGCCGAGGTCTTGCAGCATCCAGGTGTCGTTCCACACCATGATGCGGGCGTGATGGGTGGAGGTGTAGTCGTCGCGTAACACGAGCACCGACTCACGGGCCCGGCCGATGGTGATCGGTTCTCGCCCGAGCTCCAGCGTCGTGCCCTTCTTCGGCCCGGAGGTGATGACAAGGTTGCGGGCGACGCCGATCGTGGCGGCGGGTGCCGTGCCGGGCGAGGCGCCGGGCGTCGCGAGCGGCTGGTGCTTCTTCATCACCACGCCCTGCGCGGCGCCCGCAGGCGTCGGCGTCATGGCGATCATCGTCGTGGGCCCGCCGCTCGGCCGGCTGGGGGCCGCCCCGCTGGGTCGGGGAGCCGAGGCTGGGTCGAGGGTACGGGCGCGCCGGCCGAACAGGTCGCTGCGCAGGGCGTAGACGACGGCGAAGACGAAGAGCCAGAGGAGGAGCAGAAACCCGATGCGCAACACGAGGAGAGTCAGCGCACTGATCACTGTCTCTCTCCTGGTTCGCTCTCCCACGGCTCGCGGCCAGAACCTTCCTCACCCGAGCCTTCGTCGCGGCCGGCACCCTCTGGTTCGGGAGGTTCGGTCTCCCACGGCTCGCGGCCTCCGGGGGCGGAGCCCTCACGGCGGGAGTCGTCGCGGTACGGGTTCTCTAGCCCCTCGTGTTCGGACCCGTCTTCGGCGTACGGGTTCGCGCGGAACGGATCGCCGGAATCCGGCCCCTCGACGTCGTCGCGCTCCCACGGTTCTCGATCGCCGAGAGCGCTCGGGTCGGCCGCCCGGCCGTCCCGGGCGTCCTCTTCGCGGCCTCGGCGCGGCACCAGCCGGTACACGATGCGGGTGTGGCCGATTGTCAGGACGGCGTCGGGGCGCAGCGCCGACTCGGTGAACGTGTGGCCGTCGAGACGAGAACCGTTGGTCGATCCCAGGTCGCGGGCGGTGACGGAGTCGCCCTCCCACAGGATCTCGAGGTGTTGGCGTGA
>DASTNL010000111.1:0-10839 GCA_035720905.1 Microbacteriaceae bacterium | reverse complement strand
GTGCCGCGCGGCGCGGCGTCGAGGGCGGGCTGGTCGAGCACCAGGGTCACGATGTCGACGCGGCCGGCCTGCGGCCACGCGAGGGCGGCAAGGCCGACCGCCGCCTCGGAGGCCTCCGCCAGGAGCGCCACCGCCTCGGCTTGCGGGGCCGCGACAACAACCGCGTCGGCCGTGAGGCTTTCGCCGCCGGCCGTCTCGACCCGCCATCCGGGCCCGAACGCCGGCGGCGTCTGCCCCTCGTCGTGCACCGACAACGGGCGAACGGCGAGCGCGCGGGTGCCGGTCACGATGCGCCCGCCCCGCGCACGAAGACCCTCGACGAGCGCAGCCACAAGGGTATGCATGCCGCCTTGCAGACCGAGCACGGCCGAACCGGGTTTCGAACCGGTGCCCGCCTCCTTGGCCCGGCGGGCCGCGGCGAGCCGCAGCTCCGCCACCGCCCCCGACAGGGAGCCGGCACGGGTGAGAGCGCCGTTCAGGCCGGGCACCGCGGCCTCCACGTCAAGGTCTTCGACGGGCGTCGAGTAGACCCCCGTGACGACCGGCGCGACGAGGTCGTCGAGCACCGCACGGCCCATCCGTCTCGCCACCAGCCGGGCGAGATTCTCTTCTCGCCCGATCTTCATGACCGGCACCAGCCGATCGGCGTAGGCCCGCAGGGCGCCGCGCCAGCCGATCGCGGCGATCACGTCTCGCGCCAGCGGTGAGGCCGGAATGCCGAGCATGCCGCCGCGCGGCAGGGGCACACTGCGCCCCGCGGCGTGCAGCCACGCGCCGGCCGGGTTCGGGGCGACGATCCGGTCGCGCAGCCCCAGATCGCCGAGGAGCTCCTCGACCGCGCCGCCGCGGGTGGCGAAGCTCTCCGCACCCACGTCGAGCGTGACGCCCGCCACCTCGTGGGCGGCGACGCTGCCCCCGGTGCGCTCCGACGCCTCGACGAGGGTCACCTCGAAGCCGGGTCTGGCGCAGTCCCAGGCCGCCACAAGACCGGCCGCACCGCCGCCGATGACCAGCACCCGGGTCGGCGGCAGCCGGTCGTTGCCCACCGCCGCATGGGGCGCGCGCTGCGCGGCGGGCCCCGCAGCCCGGCCCTGGCTCTCCGCCGCAGTCGGCCCCGTCATGACGCCCTGGCCGGCTGAGGCGTCTCGTGCACCAGGTCGACGATGCGGGACAGCACGTCGGGATCCGTCGCAGGCGGCACGCCGTGCCCAAGGTTGACGACGTGTGACCGGGCGGCGCCGCCGCGACGCAGAACGTCGCGCACGTGCGCCTCGAGCACCGGCCACGGCGCGGCCAGCATGGCCGGGTCAATGTTGCCCTGCAGCGGAACCTCGGGCCCGAGCGCCTGTGCCGCCTCGTCGAGCGGCGTGCGGTAGTCGACTCCGGCGACGTCACCGCCCGCGCGCAGCATGTCGGCCAGCAGGTGGCCGGTGCCGACGCCGAAGTGAACGAGCGGCACCACGGTGCCACCCGGCTCCCGCAGCCGCGCCGACGCCAACGCCCGGGCGGAGGCGGGTGCGACGGAGGCGACGTAATCGGCGCGGGAGAGGGAGCCGGCCCACGAGTCGAACAACTGCCCCGCGCTCGCTCCCGCGGCCAGCTGAACCTGCAGGAACATGCCCGTGACGTCGGCGCACCAGGCCATGAGCCGTGCCCACGACGCGGGGTCGGCGTGCATCATGGTGCGGGCGGCGAGGTGGTCGCGGGAGGGCCCGCCTTCGACGAGGTAGGCGGCCAGCGTGAACGGGGCGCCGGCGAAGCCGACAAGCGGCGTGCCACGAAGCTCCGCGACGGTGAGGCGCACCGCCTCGATGATCGGCGCCAGGGGCCCGGAAGGCTCGGCCGTCAAACGGTGATCGACGAGCGCCGCCACGTCGTCGGCGGTGCGCACCGGCGCCTCGACGACCGGCCCGGTGCCGGGCACGATCTCGACCGGCACGCCGGCCAGGCGCAGCGGCACCATGATGTCGCTGAAGAAGACCGCCGCATCCACTCCATAGCGGCGCACCGGCTGCAGCGTGATCTCGCAGGCCATCGCCGGGTCGAGGCACGCGTCGAACATGGCGACGCCCCGGCGCAGGGCCCGGTACTCGGGCAGCGATCTGCCCGCCTGCCGCATGAACCACACAGGGGTCCGCCCAGGCCGGTCGCCCCGATAGGCCCGCACCAGGGGCGCGGCCGTCGTCACGCCCGCAGCGAGTGGGTGCCCGGCAGGCAGCACCGGGTCGGTCCCGGCCGCGGAGGGCCAGGGCGACCCGCCCCGCGCCGTGGCACCAGGTGGGTCGAGAGGGGCATACACGCCACGATTCTCGCAGATGGGATCGACACGAGCTCCGAAAGGCGCCGCCGGCGGCACTTTCTTGCCGAACACCGCACCGGCACATAGAAACGGCGCACTCGGCGCCACTCTATGCTCGCGCGTAGGCTCAGTGAGTGCTGTTCTGCTACTCCTCCAGCCATCAGACGACGGGTTTTGACACCCTTGAAGGCTTGGGGAGGGGCACCGCAGAGGTCACGCGCCGGCTGGCCCACAGCGAAGGCGTGGCGGGCAGCGTCGTGCTCTCCACCTGCAACCGCTTCGAGGTGTACCTCGACGTGCCGGGTGCCGCGGAGGGCGCCGCACTGGCGACCGACGCGATCGGCGAGGCGACCGGCATGGACGAGACGACCGTGCGCGACGCCGGCACCATGCTGCACGGGCCCGACGCGGTGGAGCATGTCATCTCGGTGGCCAGCGGCCTCGAATCGGTCGTCGTCGGCGAAGGCGAGATCGCGGGCCAAGTACGCCGGGCGTTGGAATCGGCTCGCCGTAACAACACGGTGAGCCGCAGTCTGGAGCGCGCGTTCGAGCAGGCCAGTCGCACGTCGCGCGGCGTGAAGAACCGCACCGACCTTTCGGCAGCCGGCCGTTCCGTCGTGCGTCTCGCCCTCGACCTCGCCGAGAGTCGCGTGACCGACTGGGCGCACACCCACGTGCTCCTCGTCGGCACCGGCCGGTACGCCGGGGCGAGTCTCGCGGCGCTGCGCGAGCGCGGCGTGCGACACGTCGCTGTCTTCTCGGTGAGCGGGCGTGCGCAGGGGTTTGCGAAGAACCACGACATTCGCGCAGTGCCTGCCGGCGACCTCGTCGATGCGGTGGCGGCAAGCGATGTCATCGTCACGTGCACAGTCGCGCCGAGCGTCGTGCTCGACGCCGACATCGTGACGGCCGCGCGCACGCGTGAGGGGGCGCTGCCACGGCGGCTCATCATCGACCTCGGCTTGCCCCGCAACGTCGATCCCGCGGTGACGGCCGTGCCGGAGACCGAGCTTCTCGACCTGGAGACGATCGGAAAACACGCGCCGCTGCCGGAGCTGCGGGCGGCGCGAGAGGCGCGTGCTCTCGTCGATAAGGCCGTCGCCGACTATCGCCGGGCGAACGCAGAAGACACGGTGACGCCGGCACTCGTCGCCCTGCGCCGGCACGTCTTCGATGTGCTCGATGGGGAGATCGCGTGGGCCCGCAGGCGTGGCGACGTGAGCCCTGCGACAGAGACGGCGCTGCGGCATCTGACCGGCGTGCTGCTGCACACCCCGTCGATCCGCGCCCGTGCGCTTGCGCGAGAGGGGCGGGCGGCCGACTTCGCCGCCGGCATCGACGCCCTCTTCGGCGTTCGCCCGCCAGAAGAGCCCGACGAGGCGGAACGGCTCTGCCCGGTGACCGATGTGGCCGAAGCGCGCAGGAGCCACGCCGCGCAGGCCGCCGAGGCGGCAGATGCGGCGCCGGCCGACGACGGGATGGCTTTGCAGGCGCCCGCCGGGCACAAGACGACGCTCGGCGTCGACGCCTCCTAGCGCGGGCGCCTCGCCGCACCTCCTCTGCAGGCGACGCCCGCCACGACCCGCCGATTTCAGGCCCGGGGCCAGGTGTGCAAGAGTGTGAGGCACCAAAACCGTGAACACAAGGGAGTGAACACGTGAGCATCAAGGCATCGTCCGCGCATGCGGGCGCACACAACACATTGACCGCCCGGCAGCAGTTGGAGGCGGCCCGCGAGGCCGAGGCCATGCTTGCCGCGACGCAGAGTTCGCCGCGCATGCGGGCGCTGCCCTTGCGTGCGGCCGAGCTGCGCACTCCGCGACTCGTCTTGCGACCCCGCGTCGACCCGCGTTCGCTGCCCCAGGGCGACACGACCCGTTCCGCGACGTCAACGGGTGAGCCCACCGACGAACAACGCGCAGAAGCGGCGCAATACCTGCAGTGGGAGGCGCACGACGAGGCTCAGGCGCTCGACGAGTACGCCGCCCGCAGGGCACGCGACCGACTCGAGGTCGACGGCGACGGCCTCACCTTCACGGTGGAGTTGCCGAACGACGACGGCAGCGGGCGCGTGATCGGCCAGGCGAGCATCTTCTTGGCGAGTGCGGCCAGTGCGCAGATGGAGATCGGGTGGGTGTTTCACCCGGCCATGCACGGCCGCGGCTACGCCGCCGAGGCGGTGGAGGCCCTCCTGCGGCTCTGTTTCGAAACGCTCGACGCGCACCGCGTCATGGTGAAGCTCGACCCGCGCAACGAAGCCTCGGCCCGGCTCTGCGAGTCGCTCGGCATGCGCCGCGAAGGCCGCATGGCCGAGAACACGTTCACCGATGACGCGTGGCGCGACACCTCGATCCACGCGATCCTGCATCGCGAATGGGCCGCCATCACCTGCTGAGGCGCCTCAGCCTACGACCCCGCCGAGGGCCAGGCCGAGAAGGTAGGTAACGGCGGCGGCGCCATAGCCGATGGCGAGCTGGCGCAGCGCCCTCCGCAACGGCGGGGCGCCGGAGAGAAGCCCGACCGCGGCGCCGGTGCCGAGCAAGGTCACGCCCACCATGCCGGCGGCCAGCGCGACGGCGGCGAGCCCCTGCAGCCCGAAGAGATAGGGCACGACCGGGATCAAGGCGCCGGCCGCGAAGAAGCAGAAACTCGACAGTGCGGCCGTAGCCCCGGTGCCGACCGCCTCGTGCTCGTCGGCACCGGCGGCTGTGCCCGGCCCACCGGAGACGAGCGACGTAGCCGGGGCATCGTCGGGAAGGTCTGTGGCACGGTCATCCTCAGGAAGACCCGTGACCGCGGAGTCGTGAGGAACATCAGCGACCGGCGGCGAGAGGCGAGGCGCCGGCCGGCGCAAGGCGCCCAGAACCTCGCGAGCGTGGCGTTCCGCATCCGCCTGGCTCATGCCGCGGGCGCGGTAGACGAGGGTGAGCTCGTTCGCATCGAGGTCGAGGTGCGGCAGTGCGAGCGCAGCCTGCCTACTCGGCCGTGAGGCTTCGAGAAGCTCCCGCTGCGAGCGCACCGAGACGTATTCGCCTGCCGCCATGGAGAGGGCCCCGGCGAGGAGGCCCGCGACGCCGGTGAGGAGGACGACGTGCGTCGCGACGCCGGCTGCGCCGATGCCGAGAACGAGGGAGAGGTTCGAGACGAGCCCGTCGTTCACGCCGAACACGGCGGCGCGGAACGACCCGGAGAGGCGGCGGCGGCCCCGGGCAGCCAGCGCGCGCACGACCTCTTCATGGATGCGCTCGTCGGCCGCCATCGTCGCGGTCGCATCCGCCTCCGTCTCGTACGGCGAGCGAGCCTCGGCGCGCTGAGCGAGGGCGAGCACGAAGACGCTGCCGAACCGGCGGGCCAAGAAACCGAGCACCCGGGTGCGTGCGTCGCCGCGTGCGGGCCGGCCGCGCCGCGCCCCCAAGAGGGTGAGCCAATGATCCTCGTGCCGCCCCTCGGCCTCCGCCAACGCGAGCAGGATCTCCCGCTCCTCCCCCGCACGGCGGGCCGCCAGGTCACGATAGACGGCCGCCTCGGCGCGTTCGTCGGCGAGGTAGCGGCGCCACTTGCGCACCTGGGCCGGCGTCGCGGCCCGGCCGGCGGAGAAAGGCTGCCCGCCGGCGTCGGCCGTGTCAGGCATGCGGGTCAGGCGCCCTTCAAGCGCACGGCGAGGTAGTCGTCGATCTTGTCGAGGCTCACACGCTCTTGCGCCATCGTGTCGCGATCCCGCACGGTGACGGCGTGGTCGTCGAGAGAGTCGAAGTCGACGGTGACGCAGAACGGCGTGCCGATCTCATCATGCCGGCGGTAGCGGCGGCCGATCGCGCCGGCGTCGTCGAAGTCGACGTTCCAGAGCCCACGCAGCCGGTCGGCGAGTTCCCGGGCGAGCGGGGAGAGCCGCTCATTGCGGCTGAGGGGCAAGACGGCTGCCTTCACGGGGGCGAGTCGCGGGTCGAGACGCAAGACGGTGCGTTTGTCGGTGCCGCCCTTCGCGTTGGGTGCCTCCTCCTCGTGATAGGCATCGACGAGGAAGGCCATGAGGGAGCGGGTGAGGCCGGCGGCCGGCTCGATGACGTACGGGGTCCAGCGCTCGCCGGCGGCCTGGTCGAAGTAGGAGAGGTCTTTGCCGGAGTGCTTCGCGTGGGTGGAGAGGTCGTAGTCGGTGCGGTTGGCGATGCCCTCCAGCTCCCCCCATTCCCCGCCGGTGAAGCCGAACCGGTACTCGATGTCGATGGTGCGCTTGGAATAGTGGGAGAGCTTCTCTTTGGGGTGCTCGAAGAAGCGCAGGTTCGCCGGGTCGATGCCGAGGTCGAGATACCACCGACGACGCTCTTCGAGCCAGTAGTCGAACCAGGTCTCGTCGTCGCCGGGCTTGACGAAGAACTCCATCTCCATCTGCTCGAACTCGCGGGTGCGGAAAATGAAGTTGCCGGGTGTGATCTCGTTGCGGAACGATTTGCCGATCTGCCCGATGCCGAACGGCGGCTTCATGCGGGAGGCCTGCAGCACATTCGCGAAGTTGACGAAGATGCCCTGCGCCGTCTCGGGGCGCAGGTAGTGCAGCCCGGATTCGTCTTGCACCGGGCCAAGGTAGGTCTTCAGCATCATGTTGAAGTCGCGCGGCGGGGTCCACTGGCCGCGGGTGCCGCAGTTGGGGCAGGCGACGTCGGCCATGCCGTTCGGTGCCGGGTGACCTTTCTTTGCCTCGTACGCCTCCAGCAGATGGTCTTCGCGGAAGCGCTTGTGGCAGCTCAAGCACTCGACGAGCGGGTCGTTGAACACGCTGACGTGTCCGGAGGCGACCCAGACCTCTTTGGGCAGGATGACGCTGGAGTCGAGACCCACGACATCCGCCCGGCCGGTGACCATAGTGCGCCACCACTGCCGCTTGATGTTCTCTTTCAGCTCGACGCCGAGCGGCCCGTAGTCCCACGCCGAGCGGGAGCCGCCGTAGATCTCGCCCGCCTGAAAGACGAACCCGCGGTGGCGGGCGAGGGCGATGACGGAATCGAGGCGGGAGGCTGCGGCCATGGTGGCTCCAATGGATGCTCGGATGGGGGACGCTGCGACGGGCGGACACGGACCCGACGGTGGGGTGAAGGTGGCCGTGCCGAGGCCGGGCCTGGCACGGCGGTCAAGCCTCCATCTTATGAGCCCCGCCCGAGCCGACCACTACATTAGGGTCGTGAGCGAACACGAGCTGAGCCTCGCCGGCCCGGAGGTGCGCCTGGACCCGATCGTGCCGGGCGACGCCGAGACCCTCTGGCGCATGACGGACCGGGAGCTCTGGTTCGGCATGATCAGCCCGTGGCCCGCCTCGCCGGCGGCCTACGCGGCACGCATCGCGGCCCAACGGGCGCGGCCCGGCACCATCGCCTTCACGGTGCGCAGCGCCCGAGACGGCGAGGTGCGCGGCACGACGAGCTTTTACGAGCTGGTGCCCGAGCAGAGTCGCGTCGAGGTGGGCTCCACGTGGTACGGGCGCCCGTTCTGGGGCGGCCGCACGAACCCGGCCGCGAAGCTGCTGCTCCTCACCCATGCATTCGAGACGCTCGGACTGAACCGGGTAGGGCTGCGCTGCGACAGCAGGAACACGCGCAGTGCCACGGCGATCCGGCGCCTGGGCGCGAAGCCCGAAGGCGTCTTGCGCTCGCATCGCATCGCCGCCGACGGGTCGGTCGGCGACACCGCCTACTTCTCGATCATCCGCGCGGAGTGGCCCGAGGTGCGTGCCGGGCTCGAGGCGCGCCTGCGCCACCCCGAGGCGTGACACGCCCTGCGTGACGGCGGGTACCTCCGGCA
Source organism: Microbacteriaceae bacterium (assembly GCA_035720905.1). Lineage (GTDB taxonomy): Bacteria > Actinomycetota > Actinomycetes > Actinomycetales > Microbacteriaceae > DASTNL01. The sequence goes on along the minus strand of DASTNL010000111.1, from coordinate 2,747 downwards.
TCCGGTGCCTCCGGGCACCACGGCAGACGTTCCAATGTTCCAACGCCTTGACGTTCCAACGCCCCGGCGCCCCGGCACCCCGGCACCCCGGCACCCCGGCACCTCGACGTCTTGACATCACGGCACTTTGACGCCCTGACACCCAGCACTGCGGCACCCTCACACCCCCCGAAGGGTGAGGAGGGCGTCGCGGCGTCTCAGTCACGAACGCAAGAAGGATTCGGCGACCCGAGAGAGGGCCCAGAGATCGGCGATGCCGGCAAGTTCCCGCGCGGAGTGCATCGACAGGATCGGGATGCCGACGTCGACCGTGCGGATGCCCAGCCTGGTCGCCGTCATCGGGCCGATCGTCGACCCGCAGGGCACGGCGTTGTTCGACACGAACTGCTGGCCGCGCACTCCGGCGGCCTGGCACCAGCCCTCCCAAGCCGCGGCGCCGACGGCGTCGGTCGCGTACCGCTGATTGGCGTTGATCTTGAGGATCGGCCCCGAGCCGAGCACCGGCCGCACGACCGGATCGTGCCGTTCGGGAAAGTTCGGATGCACGGAATGGCCGACGTCACTCGACACACACCACGAGGATGCAAGCGCACGGGCCCGCTCGTCGCCGCCGGCGCCGAGGGAGCGCCACACCCGATCGAGCACGTCGGCCAAAAACGGCCCCGCCGCACCCGACCGGGTCGCCGACCCGACCTCCTCGTGGTCGAACGCGGCAACGAGCGCGATGTGCGGGGTATTTTCTTCTTGTGCCGTGCGCAGCAGCGCAGCGAGCCCGGCGTGGACACTGGCCAGATCGTCGAGCCGGCCCGAGGCGAAGAACACGTCGTCGTTGCCGAACACCTGGCCGCGCGCGGCGTCGGCGGTGACCAGGTCGTAACCGCGGATGCGCGCGGGGTCGATCTTCGCGTGTGCGGCGACAACGCGGAGCAGGTCGGCCGATTCGGCATCACCGAGCCCCCACACTGGCTGAGTGTGTCGCTGCCGGTCGAGCGCGAGGCCGTCGTTCTGGCTGCGGTCGAGATGGATTGCCAGCTGCGGCAGCCGCAGGAGCGGCCCCGTAGCCGCCAGACGCACCGACCCATCGTCGAGCACGAGCCGCCCGGCCAGGCGCAGCTCCCGGTCGAGCCACGAGTTGAGCAGGGCGCCGCCGTACACCTCGACGCCGGCCTGTAGCCAGCCGTCCGCGCCCGTGGTCGGCTCGGGCTTGAGTCTGAATGCGGGCGAGTCGGTGTGCGCGCCGAACACGTGCGCAGCCGTCGTCGGCGTCGCATTCGTAGGCACCGTCCACGCGATGACGGCACCGTCACGCACCACGACGAAGCGGCCGCCCGGTTGGGCCGGCCACGGCGCGGCCTCGTCGACACGCGTGAACCCGGCGTCCTCGAGCCGGCGCGCCACCTCGGCCGCGGCGTGATAGCTCGACGGCGACGCCGCGACGAACCCGGCCAGGTCTTCAGCGTGAGTCAGCGCGTCGGCGTGGACCGGCGCGTCAATGGCGGGGGTCAGGGTGCCTCCCGAATGGTGGGTAGCTGCGATAGTTCGATGCTACTGGGCCCTGTGGGCGTCGGCACCGGCCTTGACGAGCACGCCACCTGAACCACCGATGCCGGTGAGGCGGTGCCGCGGCGATCCAGCCGTGGGTGGCGGGCGCCAAGCACGGCCGGATGCCGCCCGCCAGCGAGAGCACGAAGCGCCGCATACGTATTCTGCGGTTCGAGTTCGGCCAGAGGCAGTGACCGTGTCGTGCGCGCGAGTTCGAGGTGGAGCGCTGTGGGCACGTTACGCCGAAGCGCTCGACTCCGTCGCCGACCAGCGAGCACCGCAGCATGACCTGCTCCCGCACGGCCCACAGATGTCCCGGTGGTACGAAGAGACGGTAGTACAGCGTTAGGCCACATCGTGAATACATGCATAACTCATGTCAGATATGCTTAATACATGTCCAGCCTGCAGATCCGCAATGTTCCCGAGGACGTGTTGCGCACGCTGAAGGCGCGGGCGAGCGCCGCAGGCCAGAGCCTGTCGGAATACGCGCTCGGCGAGCTCGCAGCGACCACTGCGCGGCCGACCCTAGACGAGCTGAACGAGCGGATCCGGCTGCGCGGCCATGTAGATCCAGATACCTCCGCCGCAGAGACGCTGCATGCAGAACGCACCGAGCACGCGGCATGACGCTCGTCGTTGACGCATCGGCACTCAGCGAATACCTGATCGGCTCTCGACGCGGGCTGGCTGCGGCACGCGCGTTCGCCGGGCACGAGCGTTCTCTGCACATGCCTCACCTCGCCGTCTCGGAGGTCACTTCGGTGCTGCGCTCCTGGGTGGCGCGCGAAGATGTTACAGAATCGCGCGCCCGCGGCGCGCTCGAAGACCTCGCCGACTTTCCGGCGACCCGCTACGCCGCCGAGCCGTTCCTGACCCGCATCTGGCAGCTTCGCCACAATCTAAGCAGTTACGACGCCCATTACGTGGCCCTCGCGGAGGCCTTGGCGGCACCCCTCCTGACTGCCGACGCTCGCATTGCCCACGCCTCCGGCCACCACGCCGACGTGCTGCTCCTCGGCGAGACGCACCCCACGACCCAGCCATGACCACCGGCCGGCGCCGTCGACCCACGGGATCACGCCGCTGGCGCGGGGAACACAGCATTCCGGCGCCGATATCGTGGTACTTCACGGGATCATCCCCGCTGGCGCGGGGAACACACGAATCTGTCCAAGTTCGCCGCGCAGGCGCCGGGATCATCC
>DASTNL010000110.1:0-5876 GCA_035720905.1 Microbacteriaceae bacterium | reverse complement strand
AGAACCTGCCTGCGCGACCTGCTCCTTGACCTGGTGCTTGGTGCGGCCCAGCATGCCGCTCATGCCGCGCAGCCGCAGCGGAGAGACCGCGCGGGTGAGGCCCAGCATCTGGGGAAACTCGTCGGGCACCGCCAGCACCTCCGCCACGTGCAGGCCGCTCAGCCCGCGCACGAGGATCGACGCGAAGCCACGCGTCGTCGGCGCCTCCTTCGGCGCCGTGGCGAAGAGGGTGACGATGTCGTCGGTGACCTCGACGAAGAGATACACCGGGGACTGGCATTCGACGACGCGCTCGAAGAGTTCGGGGCGTGACGCGTAGCGCTCCGGCAGTTCCGGCAGCGTGTTGGCGTACTCCAGAAGCAGTTGCAGGCGCTCCGGCTGTTCGAGTTCGAGGAACTCGTCGCGGACCTGCGCGAGGCCAGGGGCCAATTGGTCGTCACTCATTGTCTTCAGTATCCCACGAGACGACGAAGGGGCCCGGGCCTCTTGGCGGCCCGGACCCCTCTCGTACGACGCCGGCGCGGCATGCGCGGCGCCTTGGTCGGGTCAGCGCTGCGGAGCGGCACCCCGCTCGGCGCCCAGGGTGATCGGCACCCGAACCGCGCTGCCCCACTCCGTCCAGGAGCCGTCGTAGTTGCGCACCTTCTCCAGACCCAAGAGGTGGGTGAGAACGAACCAGGTGTGGCTGGAACGCTCACCGATACGGCAGTACGTGATGACGTCGTCGCCCGACTTCAGGCCGGCGTCTTCGAGGTAGATCTTCTCCAGCTCGGGGCGGCTCTTGAAGGTGGCGTCGGCCGCCGCCGCCTTCGACCACGGCACGGAGGCCGCCGTCGGGATGTGCCCGGCGCGCAGTGCGTTTTCCGTTGGGTAGCCCGGGATCTCCGTGCGTTCGCCGCTGTACTCTTGCGGGCTGCGCACGTCGATGAGCGGGTTGCCGAAGTGCCCCAAGACGTCTTCTTTGAAGGCACGGATCTTCGCGTCGGAGCGCTCGACGACGGGGTAGTCGACGGGCGTCGGCGTCGGCACCTCGGTCGTCAACTCACGGCCGTCGGCGACCCATTTGTCGCGACCTCCGTCGAGCAGCCGCACGTCTTCGTGGCCGAACAGGGTGAACACCCAAAGGGCGTATGCGGCCCACCAATTGTTCTTGTCGCCGTAGATGACGACGGTCGTGTCGCGGCCGATGCCCTTCGAGCCGAGCAACTCGGCGAAACGCTTGCCGTCCACATAGTCGCGCTCGACCGGGTCGTTGAGGTCGGTATGCCAGTCGATCTTCACCGCCCCGGGGATGTGACCAGTGTCGTAGAGCAGAACGTCTTCGTCCGATTCGACGATGACGAGCCCCTTGTCTCCGCGGTGCTTCTCGAGCCAGTCGGCACTGACGAGACGCTCCGGATGCGCGAACTGGGCGAACTCTGCAGACGAGTCGTACTCGACGCTCATGTGTTCCTCCTGAACCGGCACCGTGACGGTGCGAACGATGTGTTGGGGTCGGATTAGGCTTGTGCTGCCCGCCCCGCTACGAATCTACGTCCGTTCGGCAGGCAAAGAGCCGGATGCGTAAGACTACGACATAATCCGGCCGTGCCCGCGCCGTACCGCGACGCGGGACGAACCCGAGAGTGTGAAGGTGAACGATTCGCCATGAGTTCGACCGTGCCGGCGTTGGTGACGCATGTGACCGAGCGTGTTCCTGCAACCTCGGCCGCGGAGCTCGTCGGCAGGCTCGTGCCGCCGCCGCAGTTCGCGCGTGCGTCTTTCGACAGCTACCGGCCTGACAAGGCCTACCCGAGCCAGGCGGCGGCGGTCGAGACGCTACGACGGTTCGCGACGAGCGCGTCCGGGCACCCGGGTGGCTTCTTCAGCCGGTGGCACAAGCAGCCGGAGACGCCGCCGGGCGTGTACCTCGACGGCGGGTTCGGCGTGGGCAAGACCCATCTTCTGGCCGCGCTGTGGCACAGCGTCGCGGGCCGCACGTATTACGGAACCTTCATCGAGTACACGGCCCTCGTCGGGGCGCTCGGCTATCGCCAGACGGTCGACCTCTTGGCCGGCGCCGACCTCTTGTGCATCGACGAATTCGAGCTTGACGACCCGGGCGACACCATGGTCATGACACGGCTCATCGGCGCCCTCGTCGACCACGGCACGAAGATCGCCGCCACGTCGAACACCCCTCCGAACGCCTTGGGGGAGGGGCGGTTCGCGGCACACGACTTTCTGCGCGAGATCCAGTCGATCGCGCGAAGCTTTCGCACTCTGCGCATCGACGGTCTCGACTACCGGCGCCGCGACGCCGCGCAGGCGGCGCAGGTGCTGGATCCGGAGGACCTGGGGCGCGCCGTCGACGCGTTGGCCTCCCGCGGCAAGACGGTGAGCTTCGACGCGTTCCGCGACGTGGTCGACCACCTCGCCGAGGTGCATCCCTCCCGCTATGCCGACCTCGTCGGCGGGCTCGACGTCGTCGCGCTCTCCGACGTGACGGTTCTGCACGACCAGACCGAGGCCTTGCGCCTCGTCGCGTTCATCGATCGGGTGTACGACCTGCAGATACCGGTGCTCGCCTCGGGCGCGCCGCTCGACGGCGTCTTCGATGCGGAGATGCTGGCCGGCGGGTACCGCAAGAAATACCTGCGGGCCGCCTCGCGCATCGTGGCGTTGACCAGCGGCGAACTGCCGCCCGGTGACGCCGATGCGGGCTCGGCGCACGCCTGACCCTTCGGGGCTGTCACCGTCACTGCCGGAGGCCGTGGTGAGGCGGCATGCACGGCCGGTCGAGGCCGCATGTGCGGGCACGTCTTGCCGGTCAGAGGCCGCGCGTCGTCGGCGCACCGACGCGCGGCAGGGGTGACTTCACGGCGGCCAGGCGGGTGAGGTTACGCATGGCCATGGCGATCGTCAGGGGCCCCACCCGGGGGACGAAGACGCCCGCCCGATCGAGGACGGACTTGTCGAAGTTCGTGTACTCGGCGACGTCGACGCAGATCGCCCCTGCCCGGATCTCGTCACCCCGGATGAGGTCGAATTCCTGAGACGGCACGGCTGAGATGACGACATCGGCGCCGGCGAGAGCGGTCTCGCGATCGACCCCGGGCTCGCGGAGGTCGTGCGTGCGTCGCCCGATCGCCGGCTCGAACGTGACCGACCCGTCGATGTCGAGCGAGTGGACCCGCGCCCCGTCGTTGGCGAGCATTGCCGCCAGCGGGCGGCCGACGAGGTTGCTGCGGTTGATGACGCAGGCCGTGACGCCCTCGAGCGGCGCTCCGGCCCGAGTGCCTCGCATGCCGGCGTGCTGCAGCAGCTTCACGATGGCCAGCGGCGTGCAGGGCAGAATCGCGGGAATCGTGCGTTCGGCGTCGACGAACCGCACGTTCTCGTAGAGCAGCCTGCTCCAGAACGAGTGGAGGCCCTCGACGTCTTTGCGGGGATCGACAAGCTCTCGCAGCCACCGGTCCCCCGTGGGGTCGGTGAGCGGGTAATACAGGAAGATGCCGTCGACCTCGGGGTCGACGTTCGCGGCGGCGATCGCCCGGGCCACCTCGCCGGCATCCGTGTGATGCACGTCGAGCTCGATGCCGACCGACTCGCAGCCGCGCCTGGCGTAGCGGGCGTAGGTGGCGGCAGGCCCCTCGTGCTGGGCGAGCAGACCGCGGATGCGCGGCGGGCGGCCGTATCGTGCCGTGAGCCGCGCGACGTCGCCCCGCACCTGATCGCGGTAACCGGCGGCTATCGGTGACGGGTCCAACACGATGGCGGTCACAAGGCATCCTCCCGTGTCGCTGCCTGCATGGTGGTGGGCGCCGCGGTCCCGCCGTCGGCCTCCTCGATCCTATAAGGCGCGCGGCTCAGTAACCGCCACCGTCTAAGTGGTGCGGGTGGGCGAGCGTCGCCGTCTGGGCGTCACGCTCCTCGACGTCTTGCGCCGGGGCGGGGCGCACCTGAGTCTTGGCGCCCGCGGTGCCGCGCGCCGCGGGCGGCCGGGCCGAGCCGGCACGGGTGGCGCGTTGGGTGGCGCGTTCGGTGGCACGGTGCGCGGCCATCGCCATCGCCGTCTTGCGCGGTTCGTGACGCGTGGCCCACCAGCCCGGCTGCCTGGTCTCGGCCAGCGCCCTGGCGTGGTGCCGGTAGGCCAGGATGTGCCCTTGGGTGATGAGGCCCACCACCGTGCCGTCTTGCACGACCGGGAGGGCGTCGAGGTTCTCGTTGGTCATCCGGGTGAGGATGATGTCCAGATAGTCGCTTCTCACGGTCGGCTTCTGATCGGCGAGGGGGATGTCGCACATCAACGCGTCGGGGGGTGCCGCTGCCACGATCGCGTCGGTGGCCAGCCCCACGTACTTCTGTCGTGAGTCTGCGACGGCCAACGCGTTCAAGCCGTTCTCGACGAGCAGCTGGTGGGCATTGGCGACGGTCGCCGTCGCCGGGATGGTGACGGGGCCACGCATCGCATGGCGTACGAGCCGTTGCCGGAGAACGTCGGTGACCATGTCGAAGTCGACCCGGAACCCGCGGTGCGACAGCTTCTCCGTCATGATCCGGTCTCCCAGGCCCACCTGTGCGACCAGGTCGGCGACGGCCGTCGCGATGAGCAGCGGTATGACCATCTGGTATTGCCCGGTGACCTCGGCCGCGAAGATGACCGAGGCGAGCACGGCCTTCGTCGAGGCGCCGAACACGGCGGCCATCGCCGCCAGGGCGAAGGCCCCGGTCGACACGTTCGCTGCGGGGAACACCGCGTTGACGCCGTGCCCGATGAGGCTGCCCATCAAGGCGCCGACGAGGAACATCGGGGCGAGCGTGCCACCGGAGGTCTGTGAACCGAGAGCGACCCACCACGAGAACAGTTTCGCGACGAACAGCACCGCGACGGCGCCCAGCACGAAGTGTCCTTCGATCGTGTCGATGATGGCCGAATTGCCCATCGACAGCGTGCGGGGCTCGAAGTATCCGATGACCGAGTAGATCAGCGCCCCGATCATCGGCCACCAGAAGATGTTCACCGGCAGATGACGGAACCCGGCCTCCATGAGGAAGAGGCCCTTGTTCAGGATGACCGCCATGATGCCGGAGGCGAGACCCACGAGAAGGAACCAGGGCAGGTGCAGGAAGCTCACGTGGAGTATGCCGGGAATGAAGAAGAGCGGGTTCGTTCCGAACGCGAGGATATGCACCGACGCGGCCACCCCGCAGGCCAGCGCCAACGGCACGATCGTGCGCAGCGAACGCTCGAACAGCACGAGCTCGACGGCGAGGATCACGGCGGCCACCGGAGTGTTGAACGTGGCCGCCATGCCTGCCGCAGCACCTGTGGCTAGCAAGATCTTCCGCTCTGCCGGGGAGACGGACAGCACTTGGCCCAAGAGCGAGCCGAACGAGCCGCCCGTCACGATGATCGGCCCCTCCGCCCCGAACGGCCCGCCCGTGCCGATCGTGATGACCGCGGAGATCGGCTTGGCCACGGCCGCGCGCGGGCGGATCCGGCTGTGTCTCGTCAGGATGGCCTCGAGCGACTCGGGGATACCGTGCCCGCGGATCACCGGCGACCATTTCGCAAACAACGACACGACGAAGGCGCCTGCCACGGCCGTCGGGATGATCCACAGCGTCGGTTTCCAGCCCCGCAATGTGGGCAGGTCGGTGCCGATGTCGTGCAACAGGGTCAGATGGGTGAGGAACCCGATCATGATGAACAAGGCGACGGCGGCGCCGCCTGCGGCCAGCCCTAAGACCAAGCCCGCCGCGCAAAGGAGCCACATGCGTGGCGGAGTCGTCGCGACCGAGACCGGGCGGTCCAATCGCAGCCACCCGCGCAGCCCCGGTGACCGGGGAACTCGCACGGTTGCGGTCAGGGGAGTCTCGACCCGCCCCCCGCC
>DASTNL010000109.1:0-2793 GCA_035720905.1 Microbacteriaceae bacterium | reverse complement strand
GGGTGGCCGGAGTAGAGCACGAGGACGACGGCGACGCAAAACACGATAACCCGGATGCGTCGTCGCCACAGCGTGCCGCAGAACGCACTCGACGCCATAATCACGCCAACCACCGGCCTGGTCGGGTCGAGCGAGCCGAAGACGCTGACATGCGCCGCCCAGAAGGGGTTGCCGAGGCTCAGGAGCGCCTCCAGGCCGACGCCGGCGTAGATACTGGCGAAGGAGCAGGCCAGGTAGGCGACGAGGGTGCGCAGCGTGCCCATCCGGCGTTCGGCGAACCCGCACAAGACCCCGATCGCGGCCAGGGCCAGGAGCAGGTCGCCCACGTCGTCACCGACCAGCACCGAGGTCAGCGGGGTCCACCAGCGACCTTCTTGCACGACCGCGGGAAACCCGGCGGCGAAAAGCACGTGTGCGTCCAGGCGCCCGTCGCCGGGCAGAAACCATGTGCCGATCGTCGCGACGGCGACGACCAGGCCGATCGTCGCGGTGAGCGGCGTGCGGCCGGCCAGGCGCACGGCAAGCCGCGGCAAGGATCCTCCGGCGGGGGGTGTCGCTGTCGCCTCCAACACGTCACCGAGCTCCCGCGTGCCGCTCTGACGGCTGCTCATGACAGGCCGTCGAAGAGCCGATTCGCGATCCGGGGCAGCGCCCTGGTCATGACGAAGCGCACGGTACGCCAGTCGTGCGCGGTGCCGGGTGCCACGATGAGGCTCGTCGTCATTCCCGCCCGCCGTGCGGCGGCCTCAACCGTCTTCGTCTGCGGGAGGTATCGCGCATCCGCTGCACCGACCCCGAAGATGCCCAAGGTGTGGCGATAGGGCGCGTGGGCGGCCAGCAAGTTGAGGGGTTTCGCCGCGTCATACGCGGCGGGCGAGCCGTGGAAGGCGGCCGCGATCGTACGCGGCCCCATCGTCGGCGCCTCCTCACCTGAAATGTCGAGGAACGTGTGAAAGAGGCCGGGGTAGCCTGCCGCAAACTGGATCGAGCATGTGCCGCCTTCGGAGAATCCGGCGACCGCCCAATGCCCGGGGCTCGGCGCCACGTGCAGATGAGCGCGAATCCACCGCGGCACGTCCTTCGTGAGATAGGTTGCCACGTCTCCGAGCGGCGAGTTGACGCACATCGGGTTCCGGCGGGGCGCACCCAGCTGGTCGGGCACCACGACGATCGGGGCCAGGCCATGATGGGCTGCAGCGTACCGGTTCAAAATCGCCGGCATCCGTCCGGAGACGAACATGTCGGCGGGCTGGCCCGGCTGGCCCGAGAGCGCGACGATCACCGGCAGCGCGGGCGCGTTCGCCGCCTCCGCCGCCGGCGGCAGATAGATCGAGGCTGGCCGCGGCGTGAAATTGGGCACCCTCGCTGGGATGACGACGGTGCCCACCTTGCCGGATTTCGGCAGGGGGCCGGAGGGGCGCCAATCGGTCCAGCTGGCTGGCGACCGCATAGCCGAGGGGCGGCCGCCGGGTGCGACGCTGTGATGGATCTTCGCCACCGTGATGGTGCGGTAAGGGTTGGCCCCCAGCGCATCGGCGACGGTCGGGTAGGCGCCGAAATTCACGTTGACACCGGCCGCCGCCACGAGGGCGAAGAGCGGGATGGCGAGGCCGGCGACGCTCATTCGCAACCAGCTGGCCCGCCGCCGACGGATCGGACAAAAGTTCGTCACCGCCACGGCGGCCCCAGCGAAGGCGAGCGCCGCCCACGTGCGGGTCACTGCCGTCAAGTCGATGTCGAACAGGTTCCAGACGTCGCCCGTCAGCCAGCAGGCGGCGTAACCCACCGCCAGGCCCGTGAGCCCGGCTACGAAGAGGCGGACTCCACCCGCAGGCAGCAGCGATCGTCTCGACCGGTGGCCGACGTGCCTGCGCACCCACGGTTAGGCCAGCAGATACAGACAAACGACCGCGCCTGCCGCATAGAGCGGCACGAGGAAACCCGCGCCCTCGATATTTCTCGTGAGCACCCAGTGCAGCACGGCGGCCACCTCACGTCTCTGTCGCCCCTAACCCGGCCTCCACATTTTCCGGGTGCGATCCTGCAAGGCAGCATGAAGATCCCTGACCGTAAACCGGGACGCCTCCTCACCAGAAGCCTGTCTGATACCCGGGCGGCCCGTCTGGCTCAGGCGGCGCCGGTGGCCGGGATAAGCGGGCGCAGGGCGTCGGCAACCGCCGTGAGGAACCGCGGTTCCCGCACCTCATCGGCGAAGATGCCGGGTATCAGGGAAACCCGCTCGACCACCTGGCGCGGCCTCTCGCGGGCGTCTTCCGGCGAGCCGACGGCCGATCGAAGGGCCTCGGCGGCCGGGTCGTCGAGCATGAACCGCCCGGTCATGGCCTCGGCGATGAAAGCGATCCAGGCCGCGACCCCGGTGGCGAGGCCGTGCGGCACGCGGCCCGCGCGCAGGCATTCGGCCGCCGTCTCCAGCATCCGGATCGGCAGCTTCTGCGAGCCATCCATCGCCACCTGGAGCGTCGTATGCGGCAAGCTTGGGTTCGCGAAGCGCTCCAACACCTGGTCGCGATATTGTTCCAAGTTCATGCCTTCTGGGGCATGGAGGGTCGGCAGCACGTCGCGTTCGAGGGTGTCGGCGACGATGCTGTGCAGCCTCGGGTCGGCGACGGCCTGCGCGATCGTCTCGTGCCCGGCCAACGCACCGAGGTAGGCGAGCATCGAATGGGCCGCGTTCAACACGCGCAGCTTGACCCGCTCGTAAGGACGCACGTCGTCGGTGACGGTCGCGCCGGCGAGCTCCCAGCGCGGCCGCGGGCCGGCGAAGCGGTCTTC
>DASTNL010000108.1:0-5230 GCA_035720905.1 Microbacteriaceae bacterium | reverse complement strand
GGCCCGCGAGGGAGCCGCCGATGCCGCCGACCGAGAAGTAACGGTTCAAGACGGCGAAGATGATGACCGGCGGCAGCATCATGACGACGGCGACCGCCATGACAAGCCCCCAGTTGGTCTGGTTCTGCTGGAAGAAGGTCTCCATGCCGATCTGCAGCGTGAAGTTGTGGTCGCTGCGGAGGAACACGAGCGCGACGAGGTAATCGTTCCACGCCAAGAGGAAGGAGAAGATCGCGGTCGACAGGATGCCGGGCAGCGAGTTGCGCAAGACGATCCGGCCGAAGCTTCCCAAGACGGAGCAGCCGTCGATCCACGAGGCCTCCTCCAGGTCGATCGGGATCGAGTCGTAGTAGGCGGCCATCATCCACACCGCCACGGAGATGGTCGAGCCGACGTAAATGATCGTGATGCCGGCCAGGTTGTCGACCAGGCCGAACTTCGCGAACAGGATGAAGAGCGGAATGATCGCCGTGACCACGGGCAGCGACTGCACCACGAACAAGGTGAGGGAGTACCCAGAGACCAGCTTGCTGCGGCCGCGCGAGAGCACGTAGCCGGCCGGCGCCGCGACGACCACGGCGACGACCACGGTCACCAGCGTGACGATGGTGCTGTTGCGCAGCCAGATTCCCACCGAGGTCTGGCTGAACACGGTGGCGAAGTTCTGCAGTGTCCAGCCGGTCTTGGTGCTGCCCAACGCCGGCTGAACGGAGAGAAGCACGACCACGCCGACCGGCACGAGCACGATCAGGGTTATGACGACGAGAAGTGTGAAGCGCCACCAGCGCCCGCGCATGCCGAGCTCGGCGTGATGATGCCCGTCCGCCTTGTGGGGCGCGGCCGGGGCGAGGGCGACGGGGGAGGCTGAGACGCTCATGCGACATTCGCCTTTCGAATCTGACGGTAGAGCACGACGGAGATGACGACGAGCACAAGGGTCATCATGAACGCGATCGCGACACCGGGGCCGGTCTGGAAGTTCTGGAACACGGTCGAGTAGGCCAAGACGACGAGCGACTGGGTGGCGCCGGCCGGCCCGCCCCCGGTGAGCAGGAAGATCGTCGGAAAGTCGTTGACGCAGAAGATCGTCATCAGGATCCAGCTGATGTAGGTCGTGCGAGAGACGAGCGGCAGGGTGATCTGCCGGAACGTCTGCCAGCTCGTCGCCCCGTCGACCTTCGACGCCTCGTACACGTTGACGTCGACCGACTCCAACGCGGAGGCCATCATCATCATCATGAACGGGAAGCTGATCCATACCTTGAAGACACAGACCGTGACCTGAGCCATCACGGGGTTGGCGAGGAACAGGATGTTCCCGAGGCCGAGCGCATGCGCGAGAATCGGCAGCGGCGACTGGGGAGTGGCGACCAGCCAGTTCCACGAGGTGGCCGAGACGACGATCGGCACGACCCAGGGTAAAAGAAGCAGAACCTTGAAAACCCCGCCGGCAGGTATGTGGGTGCGCAAGACGAGGGCCAACGCCAACCCGATCGCCCAGCTGCCGAACACGCCGGTGACGGTGAAGATCAGCGTGAACCAGGCGGCATGCCAGAACACCGGCGAGTCGAGCATCGAGGCGTAGTTGTGCAGCCCGACGAATTTTCCGGCGGAGAGCAGGTCGCCGTTGCGCAGGGACTGCTCGGCGGCGTAGACGACGGGGTACAGGTTCAGCAGAACCAAAAGGATGATCGAGGGGATCGCGAACATCAGCAAAGTGGAGGCACGCGAACGTGCCATCTTGCTCTTGCCGCGGCCGTTTCCGGCGCGGCCCGCCTTCGGCACCCGCCCGTTGCCGGCCGCACCGACTCCCCGGCGGGCCATCTTCAGCGATTCCCGCATCGATCCGACCGACATCAGCTCTCCTTCGACCTTGTCACCATCGCCTTGCCGCCCCGCAGATGTCGGGCGGACGAAGACCTGCTCGCCCGCCCGACACTCGCGTGGTTGTTACTTCATCAGCCCCTCGATGGAGTTCGACAGGGTGGTCAGCGCGGTTTTGGCATCCGTCTTACCACCGAAGATCGACTGGGCGAACGTGATCATCGGCTGGGTGCCGTCGACCGTGTTCGCGACATTGTAGAAGAGCGCGGCGCCGCCGGGTGCTGCCCAGGTCTTCAAGATCGGCTGCCAGACGTTGATGATCTTCGACGTGTTCGGGTCGGAACTCACGGCCGAGGTGTCGGCGATGGACTTCAGCGGCGGCAGGCCGATGCCGGTCTTCTTAGTCCACAGCTCCTTCATGTGCTGGTAGTAATACGTCATGAACGCCTCCGAGCCCTCCTGGCTGGGGGTGTTCGTGTACATCATGATGTTGTTCGGGAAGTAGAGGCCGCCCTTGGTGCCGTGCGGGCCGGTCAGCGGGTCGCCGACGACCATCTGCGCGGCCACCGTGCCGCCGACCGAGACGGAGGCGCCGGCCGTGTCCCAGCCCATGCCGAACTTGTTCGCCTTCCACTGGGCATAGACGTTGTCGTTCGTGTAGGTCGCCGCGCGCGGGTCGGAGTAGCCGCTCTTGATGAGTTCGAGAACGTATTCGATCGCCTCGACGTTCCTGTCGGTGACGACCGCGGGCTCCTGCTTCGCGTTGAAGAGGCCTCCGCCGTTGTTGATCATGAACGCAGTAAGGATGTGGCTGCCGATGAGGTTGCCAGTGCCGGCGCCGACGCCGAACCCGAAGACGCCGATCTTCTTCAAGGCGGCGCAGGCGCTCTTATACGAGGCCCAATCGGTGGGCGGCTCGACACCGGCCTTTTGCAGAAGCGCCTTGTTGTACCACATGACACGGTCGTCGAGGTTGTAGGGCACGGCCGCGTACCCCTTCGAGGTCTTCATCGAATCGAGCACGCCCGGGAGGAAGTCGTCGTAAAGACCGTTCTTCTTCCAGGTGTCGAGAAGGTGGTCGGCGTAGGCGATCTTGCCCTGCTCGGCGAACTGGAAGGCCTGTGTGCCGCCGCCGGAGCTGACTGCCGGGCCGGTGTTGGAGGCGATGGCGGAGGAGAAGGTCTGGGTGAAGTTCGCCCACTGGATCTCCTGGTAAGTCGCGGCGGGCAGGCCCTTCTTGGGCTTGTAGGCGAGCGTGATCTTCTTGTCGAGCGGGTTGAACGCGGTGCCGCCCCACGGCATGTTCCAGAACTTGATCGGCTTGGAGCTGCCCCCGCCCGAGGCTGCGCTCGTCGCGCCGCCGCTGCCGGAGCCCCCGCCTGTGGTGCATGCGGCGAGAAGAGATGTTGCTGCCACGCCCCCCGCAAGGCCAATGAAGCCTCGCCTGGTGAAGGAAGCGCCCGCGGATTGCGATGCCATGGTCAGGTCCTTTCCTGCGGCCGCCGCTCACGCGGCGCCCTTGTTCCTCGTTGAATGGACAGGTGCTCGGCAAAGATGCCCGCATCCGATGACGCCGTGTGCGTACCGGTTCGGCCGCTTCGCTACCTCTTTCGAAACTTGCGAACACTCTTGCAGCGCCTGGTCATGAACTATACCTAACCGGTTAAGGTCACCCAATGGTCGGAATCGAATCGTGACCAAGCGGGCCCCAGCATAGCTGAACCGGTTCAGTTACGGAAACACCCGCCGCGGCAACTTTTCGGTGGGTCTGCCACACTCGCCGAGGCGTCACGAAAGAGCGCGCCGCCGCGACGACGCGGCCGCCTCCTCGCCTCGACCCCATGCGAGAAACGACCATCGACGCCATCACCTTCGATCACCGCGGGTTTTCATAAAAACTTTTGAAAGTGCCCTCGAAATATTTCCTTACCGCTCGACACTAGGCACGGTCCATGCCGCTGTCAAGAGCGTTCTATGCTGCATAGGTGAGCGCAAAGACCGACGCCCCCGCCGAGCAGAAGCCTCGTGTGACGCTGAGCGAGATCGCCAGGCACGCCGATGTCTCCGTCCCGACCGTGTCGAAAGTTTTGAACGGTCACGCCGACGTGTCGGCACTCACCCGATCGAAAGTTGAGGAGGCCCTGCGGGCCCACCAGTACCGACGCAGGCCCCGAGCCCAGACCTCCGACCTTCTCGAACTCGTCTTCCACGAGCTGGAGAGCGAGTGGGCGATCGAGATCATCCAGGGCGTGGAGCGGGTGGCCCGAGAGGGCGGGCTCAGCGTCGTCGTCACCGAGAGCGGCGACCGACACAGCCCCTCGCCGGGCTGGATCGACGGGGTGCTGCGCCGCCGCCCCCTCGGCGTGATCCTGGTCTTCTCAGGCCTCTCCGAAGAGAACAAGCGCAAGCTGCGCAGCCGTCGCGTAAACTTCGTCGTCGTCGACCCCTCCGGCGAGCCCGACCCCGACGTCGCCTCGGTGGGCTCCGCCAACTGGGCCGGCGGCATGTCTGCGGTGCGGCACCTGACCGACCTCGGCCATCGCCGGATCGGGATGATCACCGGCCCCGGCGACATGCTGTGCTCGGTCGCCCGCGGCGACGGCTACCGTGCAGCGCTCAGCCGCGCGGGAATCCCGTTCGACCCCGACCTCGTCTACGACGGAACGTTCCACGTGCAGAGCGGCAAGGACGGCGCCGCGTACCTGCTCTCGCTGCCCGAGCCTCCGACGGCGATCTTCGCCGGCAGCGACCTGCAGGCCCTGGGGGTGTACGAGACGGCGCGGGCCAGAAACATTCGCGTGCCCGACGACCTCTCGGTCGTGGGTTACGACGACCTTCGCCTGGCTCGCTGGGCCGGCCCGCCGCTGACCACGGTGCGCCAGCCGCTGACCGAGATGGCGGCGACGGCCGCACGCCTGCTCGTGCGGCTCGAAGAAGAACCCGACCTGCCATTGAACCAGCGCATCGACCTCGCGACGAGTCTCGTTGTGCGGCAGAGCACGGCGGCCCCGGCAGCCCGGTAGCCCGCGGCACCGAAGCCGTCTTCGGCGTCAGAGGTCTGCGCACCATCTTTCGAGCACCTCTGCCGCGAGCACTTGATCGTCGAAGGCCGCCTCGGCCGCGCCGTACAGCAGGCGATTCTCGACGAGCTCGGCCAGGCGCACGACCAGCGAGCGCCCGACCGTGGGCCGGGCCTCGGCACAGACCCGGCGGGCGTACCCGTCGAGGTCACGGGGCGCGACGTCGGTCAAGAACCCGCCCAAGACGACGATCGAGGGGCTGAAAGTCGAGACGATGTCGGCGAGCACGCCCGTCAGCACGCCCCTCTGACGCGCCACCTCCACCGCCGGCGCCTCCCCGGGGGCCGCGCGGCCGAGCGCCGCCGTCAGCGCGGAGTCTTCGAGTG
>DASTNL010000107.1:0-3688 GCA_035720905.1 Microbacteriaceae bacterium | reverse complement strand
GGCACACGAACTGGCCCTCGATTGCGCCCGTGACATCCGTCGGCAGGTTCAGCCCGTCGTTCTCGTAACCCTTCATGAGGGCCCCGTCGCCGCCCACCCGCACGAAATGCAACGTCATGTCGAGGTGTGAGGTGGCGAGGTTCGTCAGGCGCATGGCCGCCGACTCGTGAGTCGTGCCGAACGCGTCGCGAAAGTCTTCGACAGCGAGGTTGTGCTCCTTCTTGGCGTTCTGCAAGAAGGCGACGGCGGCGCCGCGCGGCATCAGGCAGCAGGCGGCGAAGTAGGTGATCTCCAGCCGCTGCTGCAAGAACTCGGCGTAGTTGGCGGGCCGCTCGTGCCCGAGCAGGCGGTGGGCGATCGCCTGCAACGCCATCGAACGCAGGCCGTGCCCGCCCGGAATGGAGGCGGGCGGCAGGTAGATGCGTTTGTTCGCGAGGTCGGTGACCGAGCGGGTGGAAGAGGGCAGGTCGGTCACGTAGATGAGCGAGAAACCCAGCTGCTCCGCCATGATGCCGACCTCGCGGTGCGTCAAGGCGCCCACCGTGTGGCCGGCGGCCTTCACCCGTTCCTCGGCGAGCGTCTCGATCGCGGGCAGGTAGTTGTTCACCGCGCGCATCCGCATGCGCTGCTCCGTGTTCGCCCGCCGTGCCTCCTCCGGGGTAGCGACGAACTCGCGGTCGCGTTTCGCCAGCTCGCGGTACAGGCCGACCAACGCCTCTAGCGTGCGGGTGGGTGTGCCCTTCGTCGGCTTGATCTGCGGCAGCCCGAGGCTCAGGTAGGTGGGGTTCTTCTGCAAGCGCAGAAGCTCGATCTCGATCGCGCTGCGCCGGTCGGGCGCCTCGTCGTTGAGAAGCTCTCGCATCGGCACCTCGAACGTCTCGGCGAGGCGCTGCAGAAGCGAGAGGCGAGGCTCCCGCTTGCCGTTCTCCACGAGGGAGAGAAGGCTCGGCGCGGCGTCGACCGCGCGGCCGAGCGCGCCGAGCGTCAGGCCGCGCGTGGTGCGCAGGTGCCGGATGCGTCGCCCGAGCGTCGCGAGGTCGGGCGCCGGGGAACCCGCCGCCTCGTCACGCTGCGGCTCTCGGGCCGGCCGTTTTTCGCGTGCGGCTTCGGGGGCGGGGTGCTTTGTCGGGGCCATTCCTTGACAATACAGAAAGAACCACGAATCTTCACGCGCGAAGAGGCGTAAAACATCGCATGATTCGCCCGAAGCTAGAGCCATGACGATCACGACGAACCCCCGCGGTGCCTCGGGCGTCGCCCAGCCCGGCCGCGCGACCACCGACCCCACGCTCCGCGCCTGGGTCGAGAAGGTCGCCTCCGTCACCCAGCCCGACCGCGTCGAGTGGTGCGACGGCTCGCTGGCCGAGTTCGACAGGCTCACGCGTCTGCTCGTGGCGGAGGGCAAGCTCCTGCGAGTCAACCCCGAATGGCGGCCCAACAGCTTCCTCGCCCGCAGCGACCCCGACGACGTCGCCCGGGTCGAGGCGCGCACGTTCATCTGCAGCCGCGCCGAGGCCGACGCGGGCCCCACCAACAACTGGTGCGACCCCGACGAGATGCGGGCCACGCTCGACGCCCTGCTGCCCGGGTCGATGCGCGGCCGGGTGATGTATGTGATGCCGTTCTCCATGGGCCCCTTGGGCGGGGCGATCTCGCAGCTCGGCGTGCAGGTCACCGACTCCGCCTACGTCGTCATCAGCATGCACGCGATGGCACGCATGGGCACCGCGGCCCTGGAGCTGATCGAGGCGGGCCAGAGTTGGGTGCCGGCGATCCACACGGTCGGCATGCCGCTCGTCGACGACGAGGGCCGGCGCATCGACGACGTCGCCTGGCCGTGCAACACGACCAAGAAATACATCGTGCACTTTCCCGAGACGCGCGAGATCGTCTCGTACGGCTCCGGCTACGGCGGCAACTCCCTCTTGGCGAAGAAGGCGTTCGCGTTACGCATCGCGAGCGTCATGGGCCGCGACGAAGGGTGGCTGGCGGAGCACATGCTCTTGATCCGCGTCACCTCGCCCGAGGGTCGCAGCTACCATGTCGCCGCCGCGTTCCCCTCGGCCTGCGGCAAGACGAACATGGCGATGATGCAGCCCACGCTGCCAGGGTGGAGCGTCGAGACGATCGGCGACGACATTGCATGGCTGCGGCCCGGCGCCGACGGCAGGCTCTGGGCCATCAACCCCGAGAACGGCTTCTTCGGCGTGGCGCCCGGCACGGGGGAATCCACCAACCCGACCGCCGTCGACACCCTGTGGGGCAACACCATCTTCACGAACGTCGCCCTGCAAGACGACGGCGACGTGTGGTGGGAGGGGCTCACCGACGAGCCGCCGGCGCACCTGATCGACTGGCGCGGCGACGACTGGACTCCGGCCGTGGGCCGGCCGGCCGCCCACCCGAACTCCCGTTTCACCGTGGCCGCTGCCCAGTGCCCGTCGATCGCGGAAGGGTGGGACGCGCCCGACGGCGTGCCGCTCGACGCGATCATCTTCGGCGGGCGCCGCTCCACGAACGTGCCGCTCGTCACCGAGGCCGACACGTGGGAGCAGGGCGTCTTCATGGGGGCGACGATAGCCTCGGAGAAGACCGCCGCGGCGGAGGGCACCGTCGGCGAGCTGCGCCGCGACCCGTTCGCGATGCTGCCGTTCTGCGGCTACAACATGGCCGACTATTGGCGGCACTGGCTGCAGGTCGGCGCCGGCCTCGACCGTAAGGCCCCCCGCGTCTTCCGCGTCAACTGGTTCCGCAAGGGCGACGACGGTTCCTACCTGTGGCCGGGCTTCGGCGAGAATTCACGGGTGCTCGCCTGGATCGTGCGGCGTATCGAAGGCTCGGCGGAGGCAGAAGAGACCCCGGTCGGCCTCGTGCCAGCCCGGCCAGACTCGGCCGCGCCCGACGCCGAAGGCGGCTTCGACGTGACCGGCCTGGGGCTTGCGGGGGAGGCGCTGGCGGAGCTCTTCGCCGTGCATGCCGAACCGTGGCTCGCAGAATGCGATCTGACCGAGGAGTACTTCGCCCGCTTCGGGGGCAAGGTGCCGCCGGCGCTCGTCGCCGAGCTCGCCAGCATGCGTTACAAGCTCGCCCGCTGAAGCCCCACGACGGCCGGGCCTACCCCCTTGGGCCTGGCACCCGGCGGGGCCTCGTCTCGAGCATGAGCCGGCCTGGCATGATCTCGCTCTGCCTGACCCGGTTCCGGACAGGCCCGGGTTCCGGACAGGCCCGGATTCCAGGCAGACCTAGGCTCAAGGCCTCGGGCCGAGGCCGCGCAACACCTGCACCATTCGTAGTGCGGCTTCGGCGGCCTGCGCGCCCTTGTCCTCTTTCGAGCCGGGGAGGCCAGCCCGGTCGAGGCCCTGCTGTTCCGTGTCGCAGGTGAGCACGCCGAACCCGACCGGCCTGCCGGTGTCGAGCGCGACACGCGTGAGCCCCTCGGTGGCGGCGGAGGCGACGAAGTCGAAATGCGGGGTCTCTCCGCGCACGATCACGCCCAAGGCGACGACGGCATCGGCGCCGGCCGTGAGCGCCGCCTTCGAGGCTAGCGGCAGTTCGAAGCTGCCCGGCACTTGCACGAGCCGGTGCTGGGCGCCCGCCGCGTCGAGCGCCCGCCGGGCGCCTGCGACGAGACCGTCGGCGATTTCCTTGTGCCAGGTTCCGGCGACGATGACAACGTTCAGCCCCCGGC
>DASTNL010000106.1:0-2693 GCA_035720905.1 Microbacteriaceae bacterium | reverse complement strand
CCGCTTCCCCGGGCTGGACTTGTCGTACCGGCCGCCTCGCACCTGCCGTGTGCGGCGCGGGTGTCGGGGGTAGAAGCAGGTAGATGCCGGCGCCGCAGGCCAGCGCCGGCAGGAGCAGGACGAGACGCGGGCCGAGCGTCGCCTCCGCCGGGCTGGGCGCGGCCGCAGTGGCCCAGGCAGAAAGGATCCACGAGCAGGCGAGCATCCCGCCGACCGTCGTCGCGATCGCCGGCCACACTCTGGACCATGAGGCCCGGCGTGCGAAGGTGCTCGCCACGGTCGAGAATACGAGCAGCCCGGCGGTGACGAGCACGGTGACCCAGAACGAGCCCCAGGTGGGGGAGAACCCGTCGGGGTGGGCGCCGCCCGACCAGTGCGAGGCGATCGTCGTGCCCAGGTGGGGCCTCATGGCCACGGCTGCGACGAGGATCGCGGCGAGAGGCAACGCTGCGAGCGCCTGGGTGGCGGCCGGCGCCGCGCCTCCCACGCCCCGAGGAGTCGTGCCTGGCCCGTGTGGCTGCGCCGTCATGGCCTGCCTCCGTCTTGTGGTAAGTCGGCCCCGCCGCGCCCCTAGGCGGCGAGCAGAGAGTGCAGTGCCGAGGTGAAAAATCGAAGCCCGTCGACGCCGCTGCGCATCGCGGCCGTCGTGTCGGGGCCGAACCCGGGCTCCGTGGCGTGCTCGGGGTGCGGCATGAGGCCGACGACGTTGCCGCGCTCGTTCGTCACCCCGGCGATGTCGCCGAGCGATCCGTTGGGGTTCACCCCGGCGTAACGGAACACGGCGAGACCCTCACCCTCGATCCGCGCCAGGTCGTCGGGCGAGGCGACGAAGGAGCCCTCCCCGTTCTTGAGGGGGATGACGATCTCCTCGCCCGTCTCGAAGGCGTTGGTCCACGCGGTCGACGTGTTCTCCACCCGCAGGCGTTGCGCCCGGCAGATGAATCGGCCGTGGTCGTTGCGCACCAGGCCGCCCATCAAGAGGTGCGCCTCGGTGAGCATCTGGAATCCGTTGCAGATGCCGAGCACGGGCATGCCGCGGCCTGCCGCGTCGATGACCTCACGCATGATCGGCGAGAGGCTGGCGATCGCACCGCAGCGCAGGTAGTCGCCGTAGCTGAACCCGCCGGGTAGTACGATCGCGTCGACTCCCGCCAGGCCCCGGTCGCCGTGCCAGAGTGGCACATCCTCGGCCCCGGCGGCGCGCACCGCGCGGCGGGCGTCCCGGTCGTCGAGGGAGCCGGGAAAGGTCACGACGCCGATCCGTGTCACGCCTGCCCCGCCTCGGGTTCCACGCGGACGCCGACGACGTCTTCGATGACGTCGTTCGAGAGCACGTCGTGCGCGATCTGGCGCACGGAGTCGAGTAATGCCGCATCGACGGGGCCCGGCACCGTCAACTCGAACCGCTTGCCGGCTCGCACGGCGAAGGTGCCCCGGCCGGTGCGTTCCAGGGCGCCCGCGATCGCCTTGCCCTGAGGGTCGAGAATCTCCGCTTTGGGCATGACCTCCACAACGATTGTCGGCACCGTGCTCCTTGTCGTCGTCTCGTCTGTCGCCTCGCCCAACCTGGACGCAATGATTCTAGGGCACCCCTCCCCGGCGGCTTGCGACATAGGCCGCGCGTTGACCGTCGTGCGCCGCCGACGAGAGGATGGGTGCGCTGCCGGGAGCCTGCCCCGACTTGTCACGGATTTGGCGGCCGTGGCGGAGGTGGCCCTCCGCTTGCCGCCGTCCTCTGGTTCGCCGTAGATGGGACTCTCATGAATCGTAAATAATCTACAGGGTCTGTACATAGTAATCTCACAGCGATACTGTGGGCGCAGAACGTGGGCCCCGCACCGTCGGAGTGCCCGCTTGGCACCATGTCACGACATCTCGCCGCGGCGCACCGACGCGCTCGGCACATAGCGCGACAGATCCCGACGCGCGTCTCGACGGCAGGAGCTCCTATGGCCCACCACGCTCGAACCATCCACCCACGAGCCTCGCGGGTGCGGCGCTGGCTGAGCGTCATCGGCGCAGTGGCGCTGGCGGCCGCGCTCCTTGCCATCGCCGACGCGCCTGCGGCGGCGGAGGGCCCGGCACCCGCCGCGCTGTACTACGCCTCCCCCGACGGCAGTGATGACCCGGGCGCGACCTGCGGGCAGGTGGACGACCCGTGCAGCCTCGCGCGGGCGCTCGACGTGCTCGTGCCGGGCACTGTCAGCACCATTTACCTGGTGCCGGCGCGCGACGGCGGCTCGGTCTTCACTACCGATGTCGGCTGGGAGGTCTCCACCGCCGGCGACGTGGCCATGGAGCCCCTCGGCGCCGGCACTGCGACCCTCGATGGACAAGGCGTGGCGCCTCACATCCTCGAGGTCTTCGGCGGTGCAGGAAACAGTGTCAATTTGCGACTGAGACGCATAGAAATAAGTGGTTCCCAGGTCAGGTCATACGACCTTGGCGAATCTAGTGGTGGTGGGATTCATGTCCATGATGGTGCTTCTTTGCTCGCGTCGGATTGCATCTTTCGGAACAACGCTGTGAGGGCCTTGGTAGCAGGGAGTGGCTCGGCCATCTCGTACGGTGGAGCCATCCTGAATGACGGCGGGTTGGTCGGCGTTGAGGGGTGTTTGTTCGTTGGGAATGATGTGACTGCGACTGCCATTAGCGGTTCGGGCCTCGCATGGGGAGGCTCCATCACGAATATC
>DASTNL010000105.1:0-5024 GCA_035720905.1 Microbacteriaceae bacterium | reverse complement strand
GACGATGCCCAGCCGGTCGATCTCGGCCGCCGTCGCCATGCCGACGCCGTGCAGCCCCGCCCAGGCCGCGCAGGCCGGCGCCAGCAGGGCACGCCGGGCAGCGCTCAGCAGTTTCGAGTCTCGCAGTCCCTCGGGCATGGGGCCCGGGGCCCGGCCGACCGCGACCACGCCGACGGCGACCGGGCCCGCGAGGGCGCCTCGGCCCACCTCGTCGATGCCGAGGACGGCCGCGTTGCCCAAGCGGAAGAGCTCTCGCTCCACCGTCATGTCGGGCCATCCGGTACCCGGTCGCACAGGCCTCCCCCGGCCCGCCGTCACGCGCCGCCGGCGGAGGAGCCGGCGAAGACCTGCGGGTAGCGGCTGAGCCAGGTCCATCGGCTCACCGGCCAGCTGATGACAACCGCGCGGCCCACCACGTCGCTGACGGGCACGAAGCCCTTGCCGGGCAGGTTCTGGTTGCGGCTGGAGTCTTGCGAGTTATACCGGTTGTCGCCCATCACCCAGAGTTCGCCCTTCGGCACCCGCACGTTGAAATGCAGCGTCGCCGCGGCGGTGTGCCCGGCGGGGATCACCGTGTACGGCTCTTTCAAGGCGTGACCGTTCACCGTGATCTGGCCGCTGGCGTTGCAGCACACGACGTGGTCGCCGCCGATGCCGATGACGCGTTTCACAAGATGGTCGTCGCTGTCGGAGGCAGAAAGCCCGACCTGCGAGAGGAACCAGTCGACGCCCGTCGCTACCGCGTTCCGATGCTCGGGCGGGCTCGGCGGCAGCCAGCCGCCGGGGTCGGTGAACACGACGACATCGCCGCGCCGGATGGGGAAGAAGCGGGGCACCAGCTCGTCGACGATGATGCGGTCGTTGATCTCGAGGGTGTTCTCCATCGAGCCGGAAGGGATGTAGAACGACCTGATGACGAAGGTCTTCAAGAGGTACGAGGCCAGGATCGCGATGAGGATGATGACGATCACGTCGCGGACGAACTTGCCGGCGCCGTACCGCCCGCCACGATGCCTGCGACGGCCTGCCGGCGCCTCCTGCGCCACGTCACTCGTCATTCCATCGCCCGCCCGTCACCATCTCGGCTCATCCTAGGCACGGTCGGTTTTGAGGATGCTCCGCCCGGGCGGCCCCTACCTCGCCGAGCCTCGACGGATATTACGCCTCGCGCTTCTCGCGAATCTTCGCCTTCTTGCCGCGCAGCGCGCGCAGGTAGTAGAGCTTGGCACGGCGCACGTCGCCGCGCGTGACGATCTCGATGTGGTCGATGATCGGCGAGTGGACGGGGAACATCCGCTCGACGCCGACCTGAAAACTGACCTTGCGCACCGTGAAGGTCTCATGCACACCCGAGCCCTGCCGCGCGATCACGACCCCTTGGAAGATCTGCACGCGCGAACGGCTGCCTTCCACGATGTTGACGTGCACCTTCACCGTGTCACCGGGCCGGAAGTCGGGGATGTCGGTCTTGAGGCTGGCAGCGTTGACCTGATCGAGGAGGTTGCTCATGATGGTCGCTCTCTGCGGTCGCCACGGGTCGGCCGCACATGGGGTGTCAAGAAAGGCGTGTCGTGCCGAGAGACCGCATCCTCCCCCGTGGCAGAGGAGCGCAAGGCACAGCGTCTCACTCTATAACGTCTGCGGGGGGCGGCCAAACCGCGCCGCCGGCACGGCCCGCTCCGGCGGCGCCTGCCCCACGCCCGACGCCGCGTTCGCCGCGTTCGCCGCGACGGAGGATGGTCCGCACTCTCTGGCAGGGCTGGCAGGAAGCGTGACGCGCAGCAGGTCGGGCCTGACTCGCCCGGTACGCTCCCGCTGCTGCTGACGGCGCCACGCGTCGACCCGGGCATGGTCGCCGCTCAACAGCACGGGCGGCACCGACAGCCCGCGCCAGGTCGACGGCTTCGTGTAGACCGGCGCCTCGAGCAGGCCGTCTTCGTGGCTTTCCTCGACGAGGCTCTCCGGGTTGCCGACGACGCCGGGGACGAGCCGCACGATGGCCTCCAGCATCGCGAGCACGGCGACCTCGCCGCCGTTCAGCACGTAGTCGCCGAGGCTCAAGAGCTCGACAGGAGCGTGCCGGGCGGCCTCTTCGTAGACCCGCTGGTCGATGCCCTCGTAGCGGCCGCAGCCGAAGACGAGGCGCTCGCGCGCGGCAAGCCGGTGCGCTGTGCGCTGCGTGAAGAGGTGCCCGGCGGGCGAGGGGAAGACGATGACGGGGCCCGCGGGCTCCGTACCCGACCGGCCGGCGCCCGCGTCGCAAGCGGCTCGCGTCCCCGGGTCCGCCCGGTCGGCGGTGACGTCGCCGGTAGAAGTCGGCGGGGCCTCTCCCAGGAGCCGGTCGAAGGCCTCCCCCCAAGGCTCGGGTCGCATGACCATGCCCGCCCCGCCGCCCGCCGGCGTGTCGTCGACGGTGTGGTGCCGGTCATGGGTGAAGTCACGAAGGTCGTGGAGCCGCACGTCGAGGAGCCCACCTGCTCGGGCCTTGCCGATGAGGGAGACGTCGAGGGGCGCGAAGTAGTCGGGAAAGATCGTGACCACGTCGATGCGCATTTCCCGATTGTAGGCAGGCAGCGCCGGAGCGCTCGGAGCGCCAGGCCCGCGAGGCGGCGCCTCGGTCGGCCGGTCTCAGGGGCCGTTCGGGGCCTTCGCCTAAGCTTGAGGCATGTCGATTCTCGGCCTGCTTCCGCTCATCATCATGGTGGTGGCCCTCGTCGATCTCATCACGAGGCCCGACGCCGACGTGCGGCACATGCCGAAGCTGGTCTGGCTGCTGATCGTCGTCTTCATGCCCCTCATCGGCGGCGTCTTGTGGTTCACCATGGGGCGGCGTTACGGGCAGGCGCGGCCGGCGGCGAGCCACCCGGCAGGGCGCGGCCGGCAGAAGACCCAGCGGGTCACGACGGCGGCGAGGCCGGCGCCGGCCGCCGCGCCGCGGCGCAGTACGGAAGAGCAGCTGGCAGACCTGGAACGCGAGATCAAGTACTACGAGGCACAAGACCGCATCCGGCAGCTCGAAGACGAGATCAGGAAGAAGCGGGAGGGCGAGGCGTAACCTCGTCGCCCGGCGGCGACCCGTCGGGCAGCGACCCGTCGTCGGGCAGGTCCTCGAAGAGGCCCGGCGGAGGGGTCAGCACCACGGTGCCGCGGGCAATGTCGAGCGCCGGCACGATCTCTTTGACGAACGGCACGAGAATCTCACGGCCCCCCGCCGCGACGGCGAGGAGGTCTTGCGCCGGCAAGTGGTCGACACGCACGACCTTACCGACAGGCTCGCCGTCTTTCCAGGCCGTCAGGCCGACGAGTTGGTGGTCGTACCAGGCGTTCGGCTCGCCGCTCTCTTCCGCCGGGTCGGCATCGATCCAGAGGATGGCCCGCACAAGGCTCTGCGCCGCCTCACGGTCGGTCACCCCATCGAAGAAAGCCACCGCGTGGCCGTTGAAGGAGCGAAGCTCTGCCAGCGTGACCGACTTGCCGTGCCATCGCGAGCCTGCCGGCACCTGCAAGGCGAAGGAGGCGCCCGGCACGAACCGGCGGGCGGGATCGTCGGTGTAAAGCTCGAGCCTCAGCCCACCCTTCAAACCGTGCGCCTTCACGAGCCTGCCGACCCGCAACTGACGGCGGCCTGCACCCGGGCGGGGCGCGCTCAACGGTCGGTGTCGACGATGTCGACCAAGACGCGGCTGCCGTCTGCGAGGGCTCCCATCACCGCACGCAGCGCCTTGGCGGTGCGGCCGCCGCGGCCGATGACCCGGCCGAGGTCGGTGCCATCCACCCGCACCTCAAGGACATCCCCCCGATGAGACTGTCGCGCAGTGACGGTCACGTCGTCGGGGTGGCCGACGATGCCCTTCACAAGGTGAGTGAGAGCGTCTTCCAGCACGACCGGGTCCGCCTACTCGCCCTCAGCGGGCGCGGCGGCAGTCTCTTCCGCGGCCGGCGCGGCGGGCGCCTCGCTCTTCGGCACGAGGACGGGCTTCTTGTTCTCGTCGGCGACGAACACCGGCTTCGGCTCCTGCGGCCGCACCGTGTTCTTCGCACCTTTCTCGCCCTTGAAGGTGCCCCAGTCACCCGTCAGCTTCAGGATGGCCGCGACCGGCTCGGTGGGCTGCGCGCCCACGCCCAGCCAGTACTGGGCGCGCGGCGAGTCGACCTCGATGATGGAGGGGTCGGCGGTCGGCACGTAACGGCCGATCTCTTCGATGACCCGGCCGCCGCGCTTGGTGTGCGCATCGGCGACGACGATGCGGTAGTGCGGGGCACGGATCTTGCCGATGCGCTTGAGGCGGATCTTAACGGCCACAATTCTCCTGATGACTTGGTGGTGGGTCGAACTGACTGCCGCGGGCATGGGGCTGCGCGGGGCAGGAGGTCTGGTCACGGCACGACGGCCGGATAGAGGGTCGGGCCGACGTCCGCCTCTATTCTGGCAGACCCGGCCCGCTTTATGCCAACCGGCGGGGGTCCCGGCGGGCGTTCAGTGTCGCAGCATCTTCTTCACGATCGGGTCGATCGCGTCTCTTCCCGCGGCGCCGGCAGGGCCCAGGCCGAAGCCCGCGCCGCTCGGTGTGGGCTCGGCCGGCCCGGCCCCAGTGCCACGCACACTCGCCGCCGCGTTCTCTGCGGCCCGTTTGGCAGGGTTTCCGGAGCGCGAGCCCTTGTGCTTCTTCTGCGCGCGCCGCGTTGAGGCGCGCCCCGCCCCCACGACAGGCCCCATCCCCGGGATGTTCGGCACGCCACCCTTGGCGACCGTCTTCATCATCTTCGCGGCCTGCTCGAACCGGGTGACCAACTGGTTGACGTCGGTGACGGTCATGCCGCTGCCCCGGGCGACACGCAGCCGGCGCGACCCGTTCAAGACCTTCGGGTTGACTCGCTCGGCGTGTGTCATCGATTGGATGATCGCCTCGGTGCGCACGATCTCCCGCTCGTCGAAATTGTCGAGCTGCTGACGCATCGCCCCGGCGCCGGGGAGCATCGCGATCATCTTCTTGATCGAGCCCATATTGCGCAACTGCTGCATC
>DASTNL010000104.1:0-3804 GCA_035720905.1 Microbacteriaceae bacterium | reverse complement strand
CCGCGCTGCCGGGCATCGGTGTGGCGGGCCCACCGGCCCTCGCATGGTCCGTCACCCGCGGCTACCTGGTGCAACTTCTCGACCGCCTGCCACCGGGACACGTGGCCCTGTGCCTGCCCGCGGCGCAGGGGATTCCGGGGCTGCCGCATTGCACCACACGAACGGCCGAATACCGTATCGAGGTCCTCGACGCGGCCGGGCAGGCGGCCAGCGGGCTTTCGGGTGCAGCCCGTGCGGCAGGTGCGGCCCGCGGCACGATCCGTGTCGTCGTCGCAGCGCAGCTGGAACGTATCCCGCCGACGATCGACACCGTCATACAGGTTCTCGCTCCGGGCGTCGCCGACATCGTGCAGGGCCGCCTTGCACTCCGCCGCATCGCCGTCGAGCATGTCAGCCGCGCCCAGTTCGAACGGTTCGCGGCCGAACTGCGCCGGCACGCCGACCTCCTCGGCCTCACCTCCGGCGCGCCGGCCGGCCCGGTGCTCCTCGAAGACCTTTCCGACGATTCCGACTCTCGCGCGGGGCGCGGCGGCCTTCCTTGCCCGGTCGGGCTGAGAGATGGCGTCGTCTGCCGGGTTGATCTCGTACGAGACGGCCCGCATGCCGTCGTGGGCGGCACCACGGGCAGCGGCAAAAGCGAGCTGCTCACCACATGGGTCGCGGCCATGGCGCGCGCCGCCTCGCCGCGCGAAGTCGCCTTCCTCCTCATCGACTTCAAGGGCGGGGCCGCGTTCCAGGCCTTACGAACGTTGCCGCACTGCGTCGGCGTCATCACCGACCTCGACGAGGCGGGCGCCCGACGCGCCGTCACGAGCCTTGCCGCCGAGGTACGGCGCCGAGAACGCCTTCTGGCGGCGGCCGGCGCCACCGACGTCTCCGACCCCGCGTGTGCCACAAGGCTCGGGCGGCTTGTCATCGTGGTCGATGAGTTCCAATCGCTCTTGCGGGCCTTGCCCGACCTTGACGCGGTTTTCACCGACATCGCCGCTCGCGGCCGCTCGCTCGGCATGCACCTGATCCTGTGCACCCAGCGGCCTGCCGGCGTCGTTCGCGAGGCACTCCTTGCCAACTGCGGTCTGCGCCTCTGCCTGCGCGTGCACGCCAAGGCCGACAGCGAGGCGGTGATCGGCGACGGCAGGGCCGCCCTCCTGCCCGTCGATGCGCCCGGCCGCTGCCTCGTCGGCCAGGTCGGGGCGGCCGGCGAAGTGCAGATCGCCCTCACCTCGAACGATCTCATCGACGGCATCCGCGAGCGGTACCAGGCTGCCCCCGCCCCCGACAGGCCGTGGCTCGACCCGCTGCCCGACAGCATCGACCTCCAGGCCCTGCAAGGCCTCGCCTCCTCATCGACGCGCGGCATGCCGGCCGCCGCCTCGGGCGTCTTCGGGTTTCGTCCGTGGCTCGGCATGGTCGACGACCCGGCGGGCCAGCGGCAGTACCCCGCGCGATACGACGCGGCCGCGGGCGGCGCGTTGCTGTGCGTCGGCGACGCGGGCAGTGGCAAGACGACGCTGCTCGAGAGCCTGGCGGCGCAAGGCGAGGGGTCGGCGGCGGGCGCGAGAATCCTGCGGGGCGTCGAAGAATGCTGGGATGCGGTACAGGACGCCGCCGAACAGTGCCTGCGCCCGGGCGGTGCCATCCTCCCGCCCCTGCTCCTCGACGACCTCGACGCGCTCCTTGCTCGGCTGGGCGACGACTACGCCCACGAGTTCGCCGAAGCGCTCGGTCTCCTTCTGCGGGAGGGCGGCCGGCGGGTCGCCGTCGTCGCGGCCTGCCGGCGCCTGGCGGGGCCGATGAACGCCTTGGCCGACCTGTTCACCGAGCGCCTCTTGCTGCGGATCGGCGATCGCGCCGACTACCTCGTGGCTGGCGGCGAGGCCGGGCTCCACGACGCGCGGCTGCCGGCCGGCGGCGGCACGTGGCACGGCCGCCGCATCCAGATCGCCACTGCATCCCCGGCCGATGCGAGCCGGGCGGATGCCGGCGGCACGGGCAGGGCGGGCGAGGTGACGCCGGGCGCCGCCGCGGCGCAGCTGGTGCCGGTGGAGGTGGCAGAAGGGGCGCTTATCGTCTCCCGACGGCCCGGCTCTCTCGCCGAGCGCCTCCGCGCGGGCGGCGTTCCCGTCGTCGAGCTCGATCCGGGCCGTCGGCCCGAACCTTCGGAGGGTACGACGCCCGGCGCCGAAGAACGGCCTTGCCTCGTCGCCGACCCGGAGTCGTGGCAATCCGCGTGGGCCCTGTTTCATGCTTACCGGGCACGGCTGCCGGTCGTCTTCGAGGCCTGCACGCCCGTGGACGTGCGCATGCTCACCCGCCGGCGTACCCTGCCACCCGTGCTTGAACCCTACCGGGGCCACGTCTGGGTGCTCGACACCCGCGACCGCCTGCGGCGCGGCATCCTCGTCACACCCGGCACGGCCGCGGCAAGATGAGACGGTGGCGGAATACGACTATCGGGTCACCGTGGCGTGGACGGGCGATCGCGGGAGCGGCACGAGCGGTTGGCGCGACTACGGGCGGCAGAGCCTCGTGGCGGCCGAAGGCCGACCACCGATCGAGGCCTCCGCGGATCGCGTCTTCCACGGCGACGCCGAGCGTTGGAACCCCGAACTGCTGCTTTTGGCGGCTCTTAGCCAGTGCCACATGCTGAGCTATCTGCGTCAGGCCGCCCTCGCCGGCGTCCTCGTCGTCGGTTACCGTGACGAGGCGGCAGGCCGAATCGCCGTACAGGCAGACGGTTCCGGCAGGTTCGTCGGCGCGACTCTGCACCCGCAGGTCACCCTCGCCGAGGGATCGATGCTCCCGGCCGCGCGGCGGCTGCACGAACCCGCGGCCCGGCAATGCTTCATCGCCGCCTCCGTCGACTTTCCCGTGCACCGGGAGCCCTCCTTCCGCGTGCGGGAGTGAGGAGCGGGCGGGTGCCGGCGAGCCGGCGTCCCGCCTTAGGGCTGTTGGAGGAGACGGTCAGATCCGGCGTGTACGGTGGAGTGGCCCATCAGACCTCGATCAGGGAAGTCCTCCTCCGTGCGTAAAACCCTCGCCCTCACCGCAGCCGTAGGCGTTCTCCTTCTCATGACCGGATGCACAGCCGGGCAGGGCGGCAAGAACGCCCCGGCGACGCCCTCGGCCTCTGCCGCGACGTCCGCCCCCAGCCAGGCCGCGAGCGACGGAGCCTGCCCGAGCGTTCCCGCCGGTAAGGCGTCCGGCTCGGTGAAAGTGGCCGGGGCTTTCTTGAAGACGCCGAAGGTGACGTTCACGAAGCCTCTGAAGGCCTCGGGCTTTCAGCGCAGCTACGTGATCAAGGGCACCGGTACGGTCACCGCCGCATCCGACACCGTCGACATCGCACTCGCCGCCTACAACGGCGTGACCGGCAAGGCTCTCTCGGTGCAGGGCTTCGGCAGCTCGCCCGTGCTCGTCACGGCCATCCAGAGTGTCGTGCCCGGCGTGCAGAATGCCGTCGACTGCGTTCCGGTCGGCTCCCGGGTCGTGCTCACCTCGACGGTGTCACAGGCGTTCGGCGGTGTCACGGCGCCCAGCCAGTGGAAGCTGAAAAAGACCGACTCGATCGTCTTCGTGGCTGATGTGACGAAGATCCTGCCGCAACGTGCAGATGGCGTGGTGCAGCACGACCTGCCGAAGAACATGCCGACCG
Source organism: Microbacteriaceae bacterium (assembly GCA_035720905.1). Lineage (GTDB taxonomy): Bacteria > Actinomycetota > Actinomycetes > Actinomycetales > Microbacteriaceae > DASTNL01. The sequence goes on along the minus strand of DASTNL010000104.1, from coordinate 149 downwards.
TGGCGTTCGCGCCCTCCGGCCAACCGAAGGTCACGCTGCCGAAATCGGCGCCGCCGACGAAGACGACGATCGTCGACCTGCGCAAGGGAGACGGCGCAACCGTGCAAAGCGGCGACCTCGTCACCGTGCAGTATCAGGGCGTGAACTGG